>JAFWBQ010000001.1 GCA_017507125.1 Lentisphaeria bacterium | reverse complement strand
GTCAAAGCGCCCTCGCTTCGATCTGATAAAGGGAGCGTTTTCGGCTGTTACCTTGCAGGTAGCAGCCTCAAACTACCCTTTACAGCTCTTTGCGAATGACATCTTTGCCATTTTTTGAATGACTTTTGAAATTACCTCTTCTGAGGCAATTTCAAAACTCCTCAAAATTGTCAAAGCGCCTTCGCTTCGATCTGATAAAGGGAGCGTTTTTCCGCCTTCGCATAAAGCTGCGGCGGGACAAGCGCCTGTTACCTTGCAGGCAGCAGCTTCAAACGACCCTTTACAGCTCTTTGCGAATGACATCTTTGCCATTTTTTGAATGACTTTCGAAATTACCTCATGTTGACAATATTTTTGGGGAGTGTTGATGAAATATAATCTGCAGGAGAGCTTTTTTCAAGCTCTGAAATGCGCTTTTACCGGGAAAGATGGAAAAGTTGCGAAATTTTTTCAAAAGAACTGTTGCTGTTTTGAAAAAAATGTGGTATACTTATAGAGGCAATTTCAAAACTCCTCAAAATTGTCAAAGCGCCCTCGCTTCGATCTGATAAAGGGAGCGTTTTTGGCTGTTACCTTGCAGGTAGCAGCCTCAAACTACCCTTTACAGCTCTTTGCGAATGACATCTTTGCCATTTTTTGAATGACTTTTGAATTACCTCTTATAATAAATGACAACCTATTCAGGAGTAACTTTGATGATCGATGATTTGCCTCAAGGCTCTGAAATGATTCTGGTGGTGGATGACCATGAAACCATCTGGGATTTTCTTGTGGAGGCTCTGCAGATGCTCGGCTACACCGTCCTCCTTGCCGAGAACGGTCTGGACGCTGTGACCATTTATGAGGAAAATCCCGGAATGGTGGATCTGGTGCTGCTGGATATGATCATGCCGAAAGCCGGCGGTCATGAAACCTTCCTTAAGCTCAAAGCTGTCGATCCCCAGGTGAAAGTGCTGCTTTCAAGCGGATTTGTCAACGAAAAAGCCGTTGAGGATCTGCTGGCTCAGGGCGCTTGCGGATTCCTCCCCAAACCCCATCGTCTTCCGGTGGTGGCAAAAGCCATCCGTGATGTTCTTGATGGAAAAAGCCCTGTTCTTCCGGGAGTCTGCAATGGATGACTGGATCGAAATCCAACGGGATGAAAGGCACATCAAAAGAGAACGTGCCAAAGCCAGGGAACTGCGAAACACGCCATACTTCAAGGAGCTTTTCGCCAAAGGCATCTGTCACTACTGCGGCAGAAAATTCCCCGCTGCGGAACTGACCCTGGATCACATTGTCCCCGTGGCCAGAGGCGGACGCAGTACCAAAGGCAATATGGTGGTCTGCTGCCGCAGCTGTAATCAGGAAAAAAAATATCTGACCCCCGCAGAGATGATACTCCGGGCGGCGGAACTGAAAGAACAGGCCGCCGCCACAGCTGCTGCTGCGGAAGAAAATCCCTTTCCTGCTCCGGAGTCTTCAGAAGATTGAATTCACTCCATTGTGACCATTGAAACCACCGCCGAGGCGGCGATCCCTTCACCTCTGCCGGTAAAGCCCAGTTTTTCAGTGGTGGTGGCTTTAACGGCAATACACTCTTCTGAAATACCCATGACTTGTGCAAGACGCTGCTGCATAGCCTTTTTGTAGGGGGCAAGTTTCGGACGCTGGGCGATAATGGTGATGTCCGCGTTGCTGATCTGCCACTTTTTGAATGAAGGAAGTGCAAGAACCATCTTCAGCAGTTCCGTGCTGTCGGCACCTTTCCATTGAGCGTCGTTATCGGGGAAAAGCTCCCCGATATCTCCCAGTGCCAGCGCTCCCAGCAGGGCGTCGATAAGGGCATGTATCGCCACATCGGCGTCGCTGTGCCCCAGAAGTCCCAGTTCGTAAGGTATTTCCACGCCGCAGAGGATAAGTTTGCGTTCTTTCACCAGACGGTGGACATCAAATCCCTGCCCAACTCTGAAATTGGTAATCACAGATCATCTCCTGAATTGATGATACCGCCTCCGCAAAGTTCATCTCCCCGGTAGAGAGCGCCGATCTGTCCCGGGGTAACTGCCCGCAGGGGTTTTTCGGTTTTGACCTTGTAAAGTCCTGACGCAACTTGAGTCAGGATACACTTTACGGGACGGGAGCGGTATCGTATTTGTATTTCATACTCTCCCGGTTCCGGCATGGGAGAGTTTTCACGACGGACGAGAAAAAATTCCTCGCACATCAAAGTAGAACTGTCTGTTTCAAGTTCAACAGTATGGCGGACTCCGTCAATGCTTTTTACAAAGGCGGGAACTCCCAGTGCCACGCCCAGCCCCTGCCGCTGCCCCAGAGTGATCCGGTGGATCCCCTGATGGCGTCCCACGGTCTTGCCCCGGTAAAGAATTTTGCCGGGACGGGGAGACAATCCGGCGCGGCGGAAAAGTTCATCCCCGGCGTTGACGCCGGGAGGCACGAAGCAGAGTTCCTCGCTTTCTTCCGACTTGTGGAACTTGAATCCGAAGTCTGCGGCAACGGCGCGCACGACCGGTTTGGTCAGTTCCCCCAGAGGGAAGATCACTTTTTCAGCCATGCCCTCTTCCAGAAGCGCAAGAAAATAGCTCTGGTCTTTGGAGCGGTCGGCACCCCGGCGCAGAAAAACTCTGCCGTCACGGAAGACCTGACGGACATAGTGTCCCGTGGCAAGAAGATCCCCCCCGACGGATCTTGTGAATTTGAGCAGCTCCCCGAACTTTATGGCAGGATTGCACAGAGAACAGGGATTGGGGGTCAGACCTGAAGCGTAAGCATGAGCCGCGGGAAGAATAACTTCCCGGCGGAATTTTTCTGAAACGTCGATGTAATGATGTTCGATATCAAGTTTTGAACAGCACTCTTTTATACCGGCATCCATGGCGGGGGAGGGAGGGAATCCGTCGATCAGCATGGTGACGCCTGTGACCTGATGGCCGGCGCGGCGCAGAATGAGTCCGGCACAGGCGGAGTCAACGCCTCCTGACATAGCCAATACGATCTTCATATTTTGTTTTGCTTTCGGTTGGTAAGAGTCACTACTGCGATCTCAGGGGGGCAGAAGAGCCGGAATCCGATCCTGTGGCCGCCTGCTCCCGTGGTGATAAAGAGCTGCCTTCCCCATCTTTCAGAGAGTCCCGGGCGCAGCTCCTTTTTTCCTTTCAGCCAATCTCCGAAAGAAGTGACTCCGGGGATACGCACCTGACCACCATGGGTATCCGCAGCGAACATGAGCGTTGCGGGTGCCGTTTTGAGAAATTTGAGCATTCCTCCTTTGTGACTCAGTAAAATCAAAGGTTTTCTGCCCTCAAGGAGCTGGTTGAGTTTTCTGCTGTCAAAGGGGGCGACTGTCGCGTCGGGGATACCTGCAAGAATAAGTGAATCCTTTACTTTGACGACTTTGTTTTCGATCATTTGAAATCCGCTTTTTTCCAGAATATCCGTCATTTTTTTTCTGCCGTACCAGAGTTCGTGGTTGCCCAGAACGGCATAGCTGCCCAAGGGGGCCTTGAGGGCACTGAAAAATTCAGCAAGCTCCTGTGTCTCCATGGCGCCGTATCCGGGGAGCGACCCCACCGCGATATAATCCCCCAGCAGAAAGCAGAGATCTGCTTTTTCGGCTGCGGCGCATTTGATCAGGCGGTTACGGCGCATCCGGTCAATAAATGAGTTGCCGAAGTGGGTGTCTGCGACCAGCAGGATCCGCACGCCTTCAAACTCCTCCGGGAGTTCCGGCAGAGAGAGAGCTGCCCGCCGGATCACCAGACGATTCGGTTCCACGAAGGCGCCCCACAGGAAAATCGCTCCGGCAAGAATCAGGGCACCCCATGAAAGACACCTCAGAAACTTATTGTTTTTTCTTTGCTCCATTGCGGGTTCCGGCTTTAGGTTTTGTTCCGGTTTTGGCTTTTGCTTTGGCTTTGGCAGTGACCGGAGTCAGAATAAGTCCGTCGCTTCCCGCAGTGACTTTGACGCCTGAAGCCTTTTCAAATTCTCCCCGGAGCAGAGCTTCGGAAAGGGGATCTTCAAGGAAACGCTCCACGGCGCGGCGCAGGGGGCGGGCGCCGTATTCAGAGGCATTGCCCTTTGCGACGATGAACTCTTTGGCTTTTACGTCGATCTCAAAGGAAAGACTCCGCTCTTCCAGACGCTTGCGAAGTGCCGCAAGTTCAAGCTCCACGATGCTGACCAGATCCTGCTCTTCCAGTTTTCTGAAGACGACGATATCATCCACGCGATTGAGGAACTCCGGTTTGAAAGTCCGCTTTGCCGCACTCATCAGCTTGTCGGCACCGGGATCGGAAACGCTGCCGCCCCCGAAGCCGAGGGCTCCGGTACGGCTCAGTTCGGCGGCTCCCACGTTGCTGGTCATGATGATGATGGTGTTGCGGAAATCCACCCGGCGGCCCAGGGAGTCGGTGATCCTGCCCTCTTCAAGGATCTGGAGCAAGGTGTGCATTACATCCGGGTGGGCCTTTTCAATTTCATCAAAGAGAACCACGGAATAGGGACGGCGCCGCACAGGCTCCGTCAATTCTCCGCCGTCACCGTAGCCCACATAGCCGGGGGGCGAACCCACCAGACGGGAGACGTTGAATTTTTCCATGTATTCAGACATATCCACATAGATGAGGGCGTCGGGATCGCCGAAAATGAACTCCGCCAGAGTCTTGGCAAGCAGGGTCTTGCCTACGCCGGTGGGCCCCAGAAAGATGAAAGAACCGATGGGTCTGCCCGGATTACGCAAATCGGCACGGCTGCGGCGCAGAGCTCTTGCGATGGAGCTGATGGCGGCACTCTGACCGATGACTTTGGCACCCAGTTCCTCTTCCATGCGGAGCAGACGGCTGTTTTCTCCTTCAGACATCCGGTTCAGAGGCACGCCAGTCAGTTTTGAAACGATGGTACGGATCTCGGCAATACCGATCTGCGTTCTTTTCTTTTTGCTTTCAATGTGCCACTTTTCAATGACGTGATCCAGATGTTCCTGAAGCTGCTGAGCTTCATCCCGGATCTTTGCCGCTTCTTCAAAGTTCTGTTCGGCACAGGCACGGGCCTTGGCTGCGTTGAGTTCTTTGATCTGCTCTTCAAGTTCAGCTGTATCAGGAGGCGTCTCTGCGGAGCTGATCCGTGCCATGGCTCCTGCTTCATCCATAAGGTCGATGGCCTTGTCGGGCAGGAATCTGCCGGTGATGTATCTGTCGGCAAGCTCAACCGCCGCCCGGAGCGATTCCTGAGAATAGTTTACATTGTGGAACTCTTCATAAGTGTTTTTGAGACCGGAGAGTATTTTTATGGAGTCCTCAACTGAGGGCGGATTGACCAGAACGCTCTGAAATCTGCGTTCCAGGGCGGCATCTTTCTCAATGCCCTTGCGGTACTCATCCAGAGTCGTGGCACCGACGCACTGAAGTTCACCTCTTGCCAATGCCGGCTTTATAATGTTGGCGGCATCAAGAGCACCTTCGGCGCCGCCAGCCCCCACAAGGGTATGGAGCTCATCAATAAAGAGGATCACTTTCCCTGAGTTGCGGACCTCGTCGATGACTGCCTTGATACGCTCTTCAAACTGTCCGCGGTATTTGGTGCCTGCCACCATAAGGGGCAGGTCGATGGAGTAGATCTGCTTTTCCCAGAGAAGCTCAGGAACCTGTTTCGCAGCCACAGCCTGAGCCAGACCTTCGATGATGGCGGTTTTTCCCACGCCTGCCTCACCAATGAGAACGGGATTGTTTTTGGTGCGGCGGCAGAGGATCTGGATGACTCTTGCGATCTCATCGCTTCTGCCGATGACAGGATCCAGTTTCCCTTCCGCAGCGAGGGCGGTCATGTTTCTGCCGTATGTGTTCAATGCGGGCAGACCGCTTTCATCCGCACCGCCGGAAGAAAACTGTTCACCGTTTTCATTTTCCTGTTCCTGGCTGAAGCCGTTGAAAAGGTAGTCCCCTTTGCTGTCCATGTTTTTCTCGTCAGGAGGCGGCAGAAAAGCTGAATCCAGCGCCCGCAGGATCTCCTCTTTGGCGTTGTTCAGATTGACTCCCATGTTCCTCAGGACCCGGCAGGCGTCTGAGCCGCTGTGGTTCAAAATACCCAGAAGCAGGTGTTCGGTACCGATGAAGTTGTAGTTCATCTCCCGTGCCTCCTCGTGGGCGCTGATGAGCACCTGTTTCATTTCAGAATTGAAAGGCAGCGGAGCACCTTCTTGGGCGCCGTCGGCGGGGGCGCCGCCTGAGTTCCGGCAGCTCTTTTCGATCTCAAGGCGCAATCTTGAAATATTGATGCCGAGTTTTTTCAGTGTATCCACAGCCACGCCATCCGCCATGCCCAGCAGTGCAAGCAGCAGATGATGGGGGGCGATGGAGTCAGCATTCATCTTGTGAGCTTCTTCTTTGGCAAGTACCAGGGCGTAGCGCGCCCGGGGAGTGAAGCCGTTATCATGTCCCATAAAATCACATTCTCCGTTTGTAAATTATTTTCAAAACACATTTCTTCAGGTACAATATAACAACGTTCATGCAAAAAGTCAAGCTCCAACACCGCTTTTTTACTTGACATAAGGCGTAAAACGGGGTTATATTATATATAAAGCAGTTTTCTCTTATATTTTACACAAGGAGTTTTCATTATGAGCGGAATTTATATCCACGCTTCAAGCGCCGCCAATCTTCTTTACTGTGACGGCCCTGAGACCATCACCAACTGCACAGTCACTGCCTCATGCGGCAAGGTCATCAAACCTGCCCTGCTGAGAAAGGAAACTTTGGCAAACGGAAGTTGCCGCCATACCTTTGATGCTGCCGGACTTGAATTCTGGACTCCGGAAAATCCTGTTCTCTACACCTTCAAGGCTGACGGGATCGAAGAAGTGGTTTTCGGACTCAACGAACTTGTGACAGTGGGCAACACCCACATCCTTGTCAACGGCAAACCTTTCTGTTTCCGGGGCTACATCCGGGGGATCGTAGCGCACGATCATCCCAATCTTTCCGGCAAAAGCGACTATGAAAGCTACCGTTATCACATCAGTCAGGCGAAGAAGTACGGTTTCAATCTGGTACGGTTCCACAGTACCATTCCTTCTGAAGATTTTGTCCGCGCCGCTGATGAATTGGGACTTTTCATCCACATGGAGATCGGTTTCGCCTACGAGTATGATGATAAGGGCAAAAAGAAGAATCTTGCCCTTGACAACGCCGACTGGCGCGAGACCATCATGCGTTACCGCAACCATCCCTCTGTTGCCATCTTCTGCATCGGCAACGAAATGCACAATTCAGGACATCAGCCCCTTGTCAAAAAACTTTATGAAGAGGGTAAGGCTCTTGCCCCTGCCAAGCTGATCCTTGACAACTCCGGATGGGGCGAATATGACCGTTCCAGCGCGGACATCCTTTCCCAGCATATCGCTTATTTCTTCCCCTACAAACATCACCGTGACATGTTTGTTTCCGATGCCTGCTGGCACATGAACGGTTCAGCCAAAGACACCCCAATGACTGAAAGCCGGGGCGCCGCTGAGATCCGCCGTTACGCCAATCCCTGCAAGCCCACCCTTGCCCATGAGGCGGTCCACTACATCGAGATTCCCGATTACGATGCCCTCAACGCCAAATTTGAAGCCTTCGCGGCGAAGATGGGTTCAGAGTTCATGGCAAAAAATGAGATCAAAAAGCCCCGTTACATGACTGATTTCGCCGCTCTTGTAAAGCAGAAGGGCATTGAGGCACGGCTGCCTGAATACCGGAGTGCTTCTCAAAAGTTCAAGATGTTCGGCATCAAAACCTATCTGGAGCGTCTCCGTCTTTCCGGACTTTGCGGATTTGAAATGCTCCAGTTCGCTGACTGCTTCAAATACGAAAACAAGAATGGTATCGTGGATTGCTTTGACGATGACAAATTCATTGATGCCGCCTGGATGCGTCAATTCAACGCTGATGCAGTGCTGCTCACGGATCTTCCTGAGGAGTGTTTTGCAGACGATCAGATCCTTGAGTTCCCCATCCACCTTTCCAACTTCTCTGCCGCAGGGGCTGTTTTCGGAACTTTGAAGGTGACTCTTGAAGGTGGTTCCGGCAAGACCGAACTTTACAGTGCCGACAACATTTTTGCCGTGACCGGAGTTCAGAAACTGGTGGATATCAAAGTGACGCTTCCTGCCGTCGATGCCGCTGAAGAGTACACCCTTGCCGCTGAGTTCACCGCTCCCGGCATCGAGTGCCGCAATGACTGGAAGATCTGGCGCTACCCCGCAAAGAATGTCATCAACAGCAAATTTGATGTGAAACTTGAAAACAAAGCCTTTGCTCAGTGGATCGCTGACAATACCTGTTGCGATGCTCAGACACAGGAGATCGTGCTCCGCGACAGACTGGATGAAGCTCTCTTTGATGAACTTGAAGCCGGAAAAACGGTGGTGCTTTTCTACCACAGGGACAATCCCGGTCAGGAAAAACTTTACTGGCCCGGCGCTCTTGAGCGCTTCAAACCCTGTATCTGGGACCGGGGCAGCAATCTGGGCGGTATCATCCGTGATGAAAAACTCCGCGCCGCCATCGGATGCGGCAAATTCTTTGATGCTCCCATGTACGATCTCATCGAGGCGGGGTACAAGCTCAATCTGGATCATTTCCCCGTCCCCATGACCGAACTTGTTTCCGGAGTTGACAAACCTGTCCGCGACCGTATGAAAGGATTGATCCACGGCATCAAGACCTATATGCCCGATGATACTTTGCGGAACTTCTGCCACTGCGGCGTCATCAATGTCGGAAAAGGCAAACTTATTGTCTGTACCTTCAACACAGAACGCTTTGCCAAGCCTGTTGCGGCAAGTTTCTTTGCCGCTCTGCTCAACAATGCCGGAGCCTTTACCGCTGAAAATACCATCTCTGCGGCAGACCTGAAAGAGTATCTTTCCACCGCTCCCATGGTCAAAGAGGATGTGATGAACCACTTCTGGGAAATCGACAACAAACCTGTGGAAGATACCCTTTTCTGGGAAGAAACCGGTATCAATCTGAGCAAGCTCAAGTAAGCTGAAAGCGTTATTTTATCATGAAAAGAGATCAATTGCCGACTCCGGCACTGGTCCTGGATCTGGAGCGTTTCAACAACGCTCTTTTTTCCATGGCTGAACTGGCGGCGAAAGCGGGGAAAAAACTCCGTCCTCACGCCAAGACCCACAAATCTTCTGCTATTGCCGCAAGACAGCTCCGGGCGGGGAACTGCGCCGGTATCTGTGCCGCCAAACTGGGGGAAGCTGAAGTCCTGCTCAAAAAGGGCATTGAAAATGTGCTTCTCACCTCTCCTGTGGCGGCTCCGGCGCGGATCAAACGCCTTGCTGAGCTGAAAAGAGCCTATCCCGGATTGTGGATAACTGCCGACAATGTGGAAAACTTGCGTGCCCTCAATGAGTGCGGCGTTCAATTTGATGTCCTTGCCGATGTGAATCCCCGCATGGGGCGGACAGGGGTTGAATTCAAGGATGCTCCGGCGTTTGTGAAAGAGATCATGGCGCTCCCCAATCTCAATTTCAGAGGCATCCAGTGCTACGCCGGAAATCTTCAGCATGTGACAAGCGCTCAGGAGCGGGGCGCCGCCACTCTCGAAGTGATGAAAGAGGCTGCCGCTCTTGTGAGAGAGCTGAGAAAAGATGGACTCCCCTGTGAGATCCTCACCGGAACGGGAACCGGAACTGCCGCCTTTGATGTGGAGATCCCTGAGTTGACCGATATACAGGTGGGCTCTTATTGCATGATGGATACAGAGTACTTCAACATTGAGGGCGTGGGGAGTGCGTTCCCCTGCGCTTTGACCTGTCTTTCCACCGTGGTCAGCTGCAATCAAAAGGAGTTCGTGACCATTGACGCAGGGCTCAAGGCTCTCTATTTCACTCCCCACGCGCCCCCCTGCAAGGCGGCTGACGGACTTCCTGAACCCGGCTGGAGCTATGACTGGTTCGGCGATGAGCACGGCAAACTTTTCTGCCCCGCAGAAAAACGTCCCGCTCTGGGAGAGGTCGTGGAGCTGACTCTGCCCCACTGCGACCCCACCATCAATTTGCACGATGTCATTTATCTGTGTTCAGGCGACGAGGTCATTGAAGAGCTTCCCATTGACCTGAGAGGTAAATTTTTATGAAAAAAGGATTTTTTGACATGCTGAAAAAAGCCCTTTTGCTTTTCTCTTCAGCCTCTCTTTCCCTGCTGCCCGGGAAGGAATTGTTTCACTTCAACTTCAAGGATGCCAACGGCAGAAAAGAGCTGACATCCGGTGCTTTCAAGATGATCTCACGCAGAGTTCCTCTGCTGACTCAGAAAGGCGCTCTCCGCCTTGCCGCCACCGCTGAGATCGAGATCTCAGGTGCCATTCCCGATCTCAGAAAAGGTTTTGCCATTTCCGCCTGGGTGCTGCGCAAGAGGGATATCGATATCTGCCCCATCCTGAGTGCCGGACTCTACCGTAACGGACAACCCTTTGTTTTCAACGCCGGGGGCGAATTTTTCAGCCGTCATGAATCCTACCGGATCTCAGGCATCAATAAAGGCAACAGGATCAGAAGATCCGGTGTCTGGGAACACGCCGCCGCTGTTTACGACAAGGGCAAATACTTTTTCTACAAGGACGGAAAACTTTTCCTGACCGGTTCCGGAAAAATGTTCAACGTCAAAGGCCCCCTTTATGTGGGGGCGGAAAAAGAGATCGGCAAGGTGATGAACTTTGCCAATGCGGACATGCTCCTCAACGATTTGAGGTTTTTTGATACACCCCTGACTGCCGCTGAAGTGGCAAAACTTTACACTTCCGGGCGGAAACGTTATCCGGAAGGATCCCTGATCCCCCCCGGCAATACAGTGCGCCATGCTCTGCCTCTGTGTTTCCATTACGCTCCTGCCGGGTATGATCCTGATTTGAAAAAGCCGGTTCTGCCCCTCAAAAAGATCGCTCCCCCTAAAGAGGCCCTCAAAGAGAGCGCCATCCGCAGCAAGGGACCCGACACAGCTCCTGAGCTTTTCATCAACGGCAAACAGTATTTCCCTTACATGGGCTACATCGCCAAATATATCAACCATGACCGCTACGAACCGGAACAGGGCGGCAGAGTCGCCGCCGACTTTGCCGGTGCCGGAGTCGATCTGATCCGTGTTTCCGTGGGGGGCGACGGACACCCCTATTGCGGATGGACCTGGTTCGGCGAAGGCAAGCACAGCTTCAAAGTCGCTGATGAACGGATCCGGGAGGTCCTGAAAAACAATCCCCGTGCCATGCTGCAGATCATGTTCCACCCCGGTGTTTCTGCCCCCTGGTTCAGAAATACTTATCCTGACGAGATGGAGCGTCTCATGCTCCCCGGCGGCAAGACCTATGCGCCTCTGGCGGGCGGTCTGCTCAACTCCGACATCTGGAAAAGGTGCAAAGAACGTTTCTGGCGCGACCTTGTCCGTCATCTGGAGTCCGGTCCTTACGCCCATCGCATCTACGGTTATGTGGTGGCAGGGGGAGGCTCCGCCGAATGGTATTGGCCCGGAACCTTTTCTTCGGGTGTGCCGGGATACTCCAAGGCGACTCAGAAGATCTTCCGTGCCTGGTTGAAAAAACGCTACGGTACCGATGAGGCGCTTCAGAAGGCATGGGGCGACCCCAGGGTGACTCTGGCAGCTGCCGAAGTGCCGCTGCCGGAGGAAAGAGCTTATTCTGAAACTCTTTTCCTCCGTGATCCTCAGAAGGCGGTCAAGGTCCTTGACTTGCGCCGTTTTTTCAACGACCGGGTTTTTGAACTCCAGAAAAGTCTGCTGACTCTGGTCAAAAAAGAGACCGGATACCGCAAGATCGTTGGAACTTACAGCGGTTACGCTTTCGGCAACCAGCCCAAGCATCACATGACCGGCATGAACGCCGCCGGAAGGCTGCTGAGACTTCCTGAATGTGACTTCACCCAGCTTGCCATCGTCTACGGAGATCTGCGCTTTCAGGGACAGAGCGGACTCTGTGTCAATCCCTTCAACGGCAGTGCCATGCTCCACGGCAAGATGCTCTGGAACGAAGCGGATCTGCGTACCCCCTATACCTTGAACACCGCTCCCTATGAGACCGGGAACCGCCACAACACCATGGAAGAGACAGCCACCGTCATCCAGCGCAACTTCGGCAACGCTCTCACCCGCAACTCAGGCATCTATGAGATGCTGCTGACAGGTCATACCATCTACCACAACAAGACCATCATGGAGTCTGTGGCAAAGGCGCAGAAAATCGCCGCCGCCGCCGTGGGCAGGACCCGCCGCAGTGTGGCAGAGATCGCAGTGATCCACGATGAGCACTCAGCAGATTACTTCGCCTGGCCCAACAGCCGGAACAGAAGATTTTTCACCTTGCTGATGCACAGTTTCCACTATGACTCCCCCCGGGCGGGAACGCCTGTGGACTTCTATCTCATGGACGATATGGCCGATCCCCGAATGAAGGATTACAAACTCTATCTTTTCCTGACCGCCGTTGAAGTTTCCCCTGAAATGCGGCAGGCGATCCGGAAAAAACTTGCAAAGAACAACGCTTCCGCTGTCTGGTTTTTTGCTCCCGGACTCATCGAAAAGGGCAGGTTCGCCCCGGAAGCCATGGAAAAGCTCACCGGCATCAAATTCAAGGTCCGCATGGGCACTGAAAAGCTGAAAGTCCTTCCCGTCAAGGGATCACCTCTTTTTGCCGGCGTCGGGGAGACGCCTGAAATGTATTACGGCCCCGTTCCGGTGCCTGTTTCAGCTGCTCAGAAGGTCCACGCCACCGCCGCCGGACGTCCTGCCGTTGTGGAGCTCCCCGGCAGGAAGGGCAGCCGCAGTTTCTATTCTCTTCTCCCCCCCGATGCCGGGATGGTCAGGAAATTGGCAAAGATGTGCGGAGTCCATACCTACATCGAGACTCCCGATATCTTCAATATCAACTCCACCCATATCATGCTCCATGCAAGTACGGAAGGGGTGAAAAAGATCACTCTGCCCGGGAAGTTTGATATTTGCGATGCCGCAACCGGGAAGAAGCTTTTCAGTAATGTTTCTTCTTTCTCCATTCCCATGAAACGTTATGAAAGCCGCATCTTCTCAATCGAAAAAGGAAAGTAAAAATGAAACACAGCAGAAATTTTACCCTCATTGAACTGTTGATGACTACTGCACAACAGAACTGTATTTCTAAAACAGAAAACAACACATCCTTACGCCCGCAAGGGCGCACTTCACGCATTTTTGACGCTCGTCAAAAATGCTCTTCACACCTTCACATCTTCACTCAATCAGCGTTCACGC
>JAFWBQ010000099.1 GCA_017507125.1 Lentisphaeria bacterium | reverse complement strand
TTTCGCTCTGGGCGATCTCATCTTCATGGTGGGGGAACATGTTGTCCACGCCGCCGGTGTGAAGATCAAAGGATTCACCCAGATATTTCATGGACATGGCACTGCATTCGATGTGCCATCCGGGGCGTCCTTCGCCCCAGGGGCTGGGCCACCAGACATCGCCGTCGGCTTCATCCCGTGCTTTCCACAAGGCAAAGTCTGCCACAGAGTCTTTAGCGTATTCGTCGGCGTCAATGCGGACTCCGGCGCGCTGGTTGTCCCGGTCGATGTGGGCAAGTTTACCGTATTCGGGGAACTTTTCAATGGAAAAGTAGATGCTTTTGTCCTCGGACTGATAAGCGATGCCCTTATCCATAAGCACTTGGATCATGGCGATCATCTCTGCGATGTGGTCAGTTGCCGCAGGATAGATGGCGGCAGGAGTGATGTTGAGGGTCTTGATATCCTCAAAAAAGGCTTTTTTATAGGTGGCTGTGAAATCCCGCAGGGGAACGCCGGCGGCCCGGGAGTTGCGGATGGTTTTGTCATCCACATCAGTCAGGTTCATGACCTGTTTCACTTTGTATCCGGCATATTCCAGAGTCCGGTGGAGCAGATCTTCAAAGATGTAAGCCCGGAAATTACCGATGTGAGCGAAGTTGTAAACCGTAGGACCGCAGGTATAAAGTCCCGCCTTGCCCTCTTCAACACTCTTGAAGAGTTCAAGAGAACGGCTCAGCGTATTGTAGAATTTAAGTTCCATAAAAGTTCAGTTCCTGTGTTATTTGATGTCTTCTGATTTTTCACCGGAAAACGTGTTTCCATGTATACGGGCTTCAATGACTCCCCAGAGTATGCCTGCAAGGGCACACGCCAGATAGATGGCAGTTCTTTTCCAGTCATGATGTTTGACCAGAGAGAAGATCACCGGGATCAGCAGTAAAACAAGATAGAGCCATTTGCAGGGGAAACGTCTTTCCCCGAATTTTACATTGAGAGTGCGGAATTTCCACAGTGCCCAGCCCGAAGCGCCTGAGAACCAGAAGGGCCAGGTGGCTGCAGGATCAGGAAAACCGGGGGCCAGCGCCCAAACTGTCAGGGCACTGCCAAGCATGAAGACAATAAGAAATGCCGCAAAAGAGAAGTAGCTTGATTTTTTTTCTTCCAGAGGACGCACCACGAGAAAGATGAGAAAGAATGTCACAATGACCCAGAATCCGGCAGGGATCTGAGTGTAGACACCCGCTGATTCAGGGAAAATAAAGATCCCCGTCAGAAGCGTCCAGAATTTCTGCGGCAGATCTGCATTGACCTGCGGCAGATAATTTTTGGCAAACTCAGGCACAAAGAAAGCAAGAAGAAAGACGCCGATATAAAGAGCCGTCAATGCCTGACTTACGGGACCGACAGCGATTTTCGGTGCTCCATAGGTCTGTTTGTCTTCTCCGTAATCAATCATAAAGTCAATACCTCTTCTTTCTGTTGTGTTCAAAATTCACTCCTTTGCACTGCCGGCAATTGCAGCGGTGCAAAGGATCTTGATCAGTGCCGATTGTCAGCGGACGCCCATGGCACGGAGATTGTTGTAAGAGATCCGGATGGATTCAAAGATATCTCTGCCGGGCCATTCAATATCCTGTTCGATGCTGTACCAGCGGACGTTGGTTTCCTGACAGGCTCTGATGATGGCGGGCCAGTCAAGGTTGCCTTCTCCCACTTCGCAGATACGGGGTTCCCCTTCCCAGATGGCAAGGTCCTTGAAGTGAACGACGGGCATACGGCCGTTGACGTTCCAGATCCAGCGGACAGGGCTGCCGCCGCCCCGGGTGACCCAGTGGACGTCGATTTCAGCATAAACGACAGGACGGCCGGAGGTGGCGGTACGCAGATAGAAGGTCTCAAGCATGGTCTTCCTGTTTTCGGCGAACTTTTTGAATTCACCGGCATGGTTGTGGTAGCCGAGGCGGATGCCGTGGGCCAGCAGCTTTTCGCCGGAAATCATCATCTTGTCAGCCAGTTCACAAGCCATGGTGTAACTGTTGAGATAAGGTCCCTGGGGGCAGCCCAGAGCTGTGAAGTCGCACTCCAGTGTCTGCAGCTTGTCGATGACGGGGGAAAGATCATCCGCCGTCAGAGCTGCCTGACCTTCATGGGTGGCACAGCAGAAAAGGTTGTGTTTATCCAGCTGCTTTTTGATGATCTTGGGATCCAGCTGAACACCGGAAACCTGCACCGCCTGATAACCGATGTCACATACTTTGTCAAGAGTACGGTCAAGGTCGCTTTCAGTTTTGCAGAATTCACGCAGATTGTAAAGGGTCACTGCGATCTGTGAATCGGGAGCTTGCATTTTCTATTGTTTCCTTATGTTTTGAGGCAATTTCAAAACTCTGTCAAAGCGCCCTCGCTTCGATCTGATAAAGGGAGCGTTTTTCCGCCTTCGCATAAAGCTGCGGCGGGACAAGCGCCTGTTACCTTGCAGGTAGCAGCCTTCAAACTACCCTTTACAGCTCTTTGCGAATGACATCTTTGCCATTTTTTGAATGACTTTTGAAATTACCTCGTTTTCTCAGAAATTCTTATCACGGACGTTGTCGATGGCACCCTGACGGACCAGTTCGGTGACGCGGACAACTTCGCGGGCTTCCTCAAACTTGATGGGAAACTCTTTGCCGTTGCGGATCGCTTCATAAAGTTCACGCCAGATGACATGGGTGTCATTGCCGTTGGCGGGAGCGACCTGAAGATCGTCTTCCACCCACACAGGGGCGTGGCCTGATCCGTAACCGTCGGGATTGCCGGGATTGGCGCCAAATTCAGGCAGGGGAACTGCAGGGTTCATGTATTTGACTTTCAGACGGCTCTCATCTGCACTGATAAGAGAACCGCGGGTGCCGTGGACGACATACACGGGATCTTTGTAGGCGGTGCCGCCGGAAATTTCCATGTCAACGATACGGCCGTTTTCACCTTCAAAGATGATCTTGATATGATCTTCAGCGTCGGCTTTGGCGGCGACAAGTTTCAGATTGCTCCAGACGGACTTCACGGGGGACTCAAGGAAACGCAGGGAGTGGTCAATGATGTGGGGACCCCAGTTCAGCAACTGACCGCCGCCGAATTCCTGGAAGGTCTGCCAATCGTTGCGCCACTGGAAACTGTTCCGGGCCAGTTTGATTTCGTAGACCCAGCCCAGTTTTCCGGAGGCCATGATGTCGCGGATCTGGGTGAAGGCAGATTCAAAACGGCGGTTGTGACGGATGAAAATGGAACCGGGACGGCTCTTTTCAGCTGCCCAGAGACGGTCGAATTCAGCCACAGAGGCGGCAACAGGCTTTTCGCAGAAAACTTTTTTGCCGGCGTTGAAAGCGGCGATGGCGTGGTCAACGTGGTCAAGGGAACGGGTGGCAACAGTGATCAGTTCCACCTCTGCGTCAGCAAAAAGTTCATTCATATCCGTATAGAAACGGGCATCGGGATATTTCTTTTTGGCTTCTTCGATCTGTTTGGGATCCCTGTCGCAGCCAGCCACGATTTCAAACATTTCGGGATACTTTGCCATTTCAGTCATGTGCATCCCTCTTCCGGCGCGTCCGAGGCCCAGAATACCGACTTTGATCTTTTCTGCCATAATCTCTTTCTCCTTGGTTATTAAAAAGAATTCAGCAATTGTAAAATATACCATCCTTTTGAGGATTTTTCAAGGAAAATCATCAACGGTTTACAATTATATTGTAACGGAACTCCAGTTTGCGTGTTTCCCCCGGTTTCAGAGTCAGGTTCCACACCAGCTGATTTTTGGGGTTGAGGGAACCGAAGTGGTTCAGAGCTTTCTTTTCCGGCTTGCCGGTTGCGGAAACAAATTCTCCGAAATAGTCCATTTCAATAAGGAGTTTGACCGGCGTTTTCCGGAAGTTTTTCAGCTGGATGCGTCCTTTGATATCGGTGACACGGTACCAGACGCCGTTGATGACTCCCCCTTTGACGGGAGCTTTTTTATCCGCACTCTGAAGTATACCGGCTCTTCTGGGGGGAAGTTTTCCGCTGCCTCTGTCAAGACGCTGGAAGATGCCGACGCCCCGCTCTTTGATGGAACTGGGAGCCTCCTGTTCGGTAAAGGTCGCCTTTACGTCCCGGCAGCGGGTGACTTCCCAGGTGGCGCTTTCACCCGGATTGACCCAGCTCCCCTTGATCTGAGCAATAAGGGAGGCGCCGTCGCAGATTTCTACAGAGGCGTCGGGAATGGGGTGTTTGAAAGGATTGACAAAGCGCAGACACTCCCAGATATTGTTCGTGTTGCCGTCGGGGTTGCGGTTGACCCAGATGTGTCTTCCGTTATCCCCCTGACGGGCGGGGATCTGCCAGCGGACAAGGTTTTCATAACTGCCGGCGGCACTGCAGAGAGTCCGGACCAGCGCTTCGCCCTTTTTCAAAGAGAGAGGCGCTGTGTTGAATGGAGCCATATTTTGGACAACTCCCGGAGCTGCAAAGGATCCCCCGGCATTTGCACCGTCATAAGCGGTTGCTGCGGCAGGAGCGTACATTCTCGCGGCTTCGGCCCTCACGACCAGAGGACGGGGTTCGGGACCGGGACGGGGAGCGATCTGCCTGACGATGGCCATGGGGCTGAAAAGAGTGCTGTTTTCAATATTGGGGGCGCCTGCCCAGAAGGTGCATTTTACATTTTTCAGTTCATCGCCGCTGTTGACCACAGTGGCTGAACCGGTGATGAAAAATTTCTTTTCAGGGAGCAGCGTCATCTTGAAAGCAGGCGTCCAGTTGAGAACCTTTGAGACATAATCAAAGGTGACAGGACCCGCGGCCTTGGGCATCAGGGTGAACTCCCATGCCTGTTTGGTCTCTTTGACGGTACGCTCAGCAACTTTCAACGCGGCGCTTTCCACGCCTGCGATCTGATTGTGGCGGATGGCAAGAATGTTGCCGTTGGAACATTTCAAAGTGACGATCTGGTTCCAGTGGTCATGAGTCTCTTTTTTGTAAAGGTCAATAATGGTGCCGCTGATCTTTTCGATTTTTCCGTTTCCGCATGCAAGACGCAATGTCACGCGCTGATTTTTCCAGGTGGAAATGATATCGTTGAAAGGAATCGGCTCTTTGCGTGAAATTTCAGTCAGAGTCTTGCGGATCTGTTTGACATTGGAGGAACTCCACAAAGTGCCCTCAAGAGGTGAAAAATTCCCTGTAACGGTGAAAGATGAGGCTGTTCCGGGAGTGACCTGATGGCGGATGAGCGCAGTTCCGTTGCGGAAAATCTGCACCTCTGTTGCAGGTGCCGGCAGTTCCGCCGCCGCAAGACCCAGCGGCATTGCCGCTGCCAGAAAAAAATATTTGCAGAATTTCATTTTTTTTCCCTTATTTTATGATCTGCAAAACAGCATAACCGGAAGAATCAAGCATTTTTACTTTTCCCCGCTCCAGAAGTTCCCTGAGATGGGAAAACACTTTCTTGCACTCTTCTGCGTTTGCACTTTGCAAATCCACATCCTGAGTTGTGTTTCCAACTATAATATAATCAAAGGAACGCAATTTTTCAAACAGTTTTTCCGGAGTTTCCGGGACCGGAGTCAAAGAAGGTTCAAAACCGGGACAGGCAATGGTATAGGGCCGGGGACAGTAAAGTCCCCGGCGCTCCATGAGAAGCAGACAGCGGGCGCCGGGGGGAGTGTTTCGGGCAAGATATCCGAAGGCCTGGAACAATCCCGGATCTCTGGTCAGATGGGGCAGCGCCCGGGTGGGGGCCGTCATTACCGGGGTGAGGATGCGCCAACTGACAAGATAGTGATACAGGAAGGGCTTCGACTGAAAGAAAAAAGTACAGAGCAGCACGGCGCCCAGCA
This sequence comes from Lentisphaeria bacterium, assembly GCA_017507125.1. GTDB lineage: Bacteria > Verrucomicrobiota > Lentisphaeria > Victivallales > Victivallaceae > UBA1784. The sequence continues at coordinate 11,830 of JAFWBQ010000099.1, read as the reverse complement.
GAGTAAAGGCAATCTTGCGCCATGGAGTCCGGGCAAGGGTGAGAACTCCTCCTGCCGCAGCAAAGGGAAGCAGAACCAGCAGAAAACGGCTCTGGGGAAAGAGTACCGACCAGAGCAGCAGAACCAGCAGAAAGGCGGAAAGAAGTGTGGCCGCAAGAAAAATACAGCGGGGATGTCTTTTGGCATACAGATAGAGACCAATCGCTCCGGCAGCTCCCAGAAGAGGGATTTGGAAACCAAGCACGATGCCGTCAAAAAGTTTTTTGTCAAATCCGGCAAAGAGCCAGTTCAGCAGGGCCCCCGTAACACCCTCCAGACCGTAGCGGGCGCTCCCCAAAATATGATGAAAATGCTCCACGCTTCCCGGAGCGGGGAAAAGAGCGTAAGGATAGAAAAAGTTGCCTGTGTAAAGAAAGGTTCGCAGATACCAGAAGAATGAAAAGATAAAAGCTGTCCCGCAGAAAAAGGCAAAGGATCTCCACTTTTTCATGGTGAAAAGAATAATGAAGAGAACCGGAATGACTCCCAGCAAACCTGTGGGTTTAACAGCCAAAGCCGCGCCTGAAAGGATCCCGCTGATTATGGGAGCGTACAATCCTTTGCGGCGTAATTTCCATGCCGCAAAGAGGGCGCCCATGGTGAAAAGTGCAATAACGTTTTCCACATAGACAGCGCGGTTCATGTTGAGGATCAAAGGCGAAAGGAAAAGGGAAATGAGCGCAAAAACAGCAGGCATTTTTCCGGCTCTTGAGGTCATGCGCCAGACGCCGGCGATCAAAACCGGCGTGACCGCCCCGACGATGATCCGGGGAAGTTCAATGCCCCCTGTGAAAATGGCGTTGGTGAAAAAACGGCTTGCGAATGCCGGATAAAATGAGTAGGGATTGTCACTGAAGGGAAGAAAATTCCCCGCCTGAAGCCAACGCAGAGGAAGTGCCAGCTGATAGGTCTGTTCATCCCAACTGTATGGGATCAGTAATGCAGAACCCAGGAAAAAAAGAAAAAGCAGAGCCATGAATGAAGCAAGGCACAAGTTTTCCCTGACCGCAGGGTACAGCTCACGTATGCCCCACAGGGAAAAGGGAAGAGCTGCGGCAAAGAGCAGGGATTTGTGTTGCGGGAGCAGGGAAAAAAGTGTCATGAAAAGTGCGCTGCCAAGAGCAAAAGCAATAAGCTCTTCTCTGGGGAAATGCCAACGTACAACCAATTTGCCGCAGCCGTAAAAAGCAGTGAGGAGCATAGCACTTACAGCCAGAGTCTGCCAGAGGGGAATGCGCCACAAGGCTATGAAACTTTCCAGAGAGTCTGCCATTATTTCACCAGAGGTTCATCATCCAGAGCCGGATTTCTGAGGAGTTTGGGAAACTCTTCCTGTTTCAATTTCCGCATTTCCATTGCCCGTTTGAAGATTTCCGCAGCAGCTGCGATCTGCTGGGGAGAAGCGCTGCTCTTTTGCAGCGCTCCCAGGCGGAGTCCCGCATTCAGAGCACTGAAAGGAAAATCTTCAGCCTCTTTTTCAAAGTGATAAAGGGCGAGGGCACTTTTCTTTTCAATATCATAAGCATGTCCCAAAAGACGGTTCAGGTGGAGAAAAGAGGGCATCCGGAGTTCGTTATGGATCTTTTTCCACCAGAAGATCGCTTCAGCGGGACGTTTGAAGTCAAAAAATGCAGTCTGACCGGCAAAATAAAGTGCCGGTGCTGTGGGACGGATACGGGCAGATCTGATAAACTCCTGAAGCGCCTCAGTTTTGCGCTTTTCATTCAGCAGCATCCTGCCCCGCCAGAGAGCGTGGCTTGAACGGAGATTCTGGCAGAGGAAAAATCCGGCAAGCAGAAGAAGCAGAACCGCTGCTGTATATCGTTTTGCAAAAGGCAGTGTGCAGGAACTGGGGGAAAGACCGCTGCCGCAGATCGTTCCAAGCATCAGGAAAAAAAGTGTTCCCGCAATGGGGGTCGCGATCAGCACATCAAAAAGCCCGTGTATGAATATCAGCAGAAACGCCCATAAGATCCACAAGCCCACCGGATCGTGGCGGCGGATCTGTCTGCAGGCTGCGACTGCCCACATGAGAATGTAAAGAACTCCGGCAACGCCGAAGCCTGCCCACATATTCAAAAGTTCATTGTGGGGATGAGGATGACGCACCGCAGGGAAGTCGGAAAGATGATATTCAGGGGGCAGACTGGAAGGAATACGGCTCTCAAAACGGGCCGGTCCCACACCGAAGAGTGTGTGTTCAAGGGCAAAATCCAGGGAGCCGCGCCACAGCTGTACACGGGCGTTGGCGAGGGCGGCGCTTTCCTGACTTTTGACTGCTGAGATGAAAAGGATCCCTACGGCGAGAACGGCGATCATGGCGTATTGCCACCGTTCCTGACGTTTGAAAAGCATGACGATGCCCAGTGCCACGGCGGCACCGATGATTCCTGCCAGCGTCCCCCGGGGAGCCAGTTCAGGGAAGAGAAAGAACACTGAAAAGATCCCCGCTGAGACGGCGATCCCCGCCGCAGCCAAACGCCACTTTGAACGGAACAGCAGGAGTACAACCGGAACAAGAGTGATCGCCAGAAGCGAAAAGTTCCAGTTCCAGTTCCCGGGGAAACCGGAACACATGGGACTTTGGACCGTTGTCCACAGCAGGAAGAAAAAGAGTCCGCTGCACCACCAGGGCAGCAGACGTTTCAGCTCCGGCGCCAGGGCAATACCCGCCCAGGGAAGGGTGATGAAAAAAAGCGCGTGAAAGAAATTTTCCCAGACGCCTCCATAAAGTATCTGCTGAAAACCGGCGGCGATCCCGCACAATCCGCCTGCAATAAGAAAAAGCTTCAACAGTTTTGAACTTTGCCATGCTTTGATGATCCGCCGGGGTTCAGCCATCACAGCTGCCAATGCCGTCAGAGCAATGACGGCAGGAGTACAAACTTGAAACATATCCCAAGCCGGGAAGATTTTACCGAAAGGCAAAGCCCACGCCAGCGGGTGGGAGAAAAAAGGCATGATCAGTAATAAACAAGACCAGATATAACGGCGTAATTTTTCATTGCGCAGCATGAGACATGACTCCGGTTTTTTCTGCTTCATCAAGCCACGCTCTGAGGTCGCTTTCTGAGGAGGTCGCTGAGGCGAGTGCCCGTAAAGCTCCATTGAATCCTCTGCCCTTCAGATAGTCGTGGTATATTTTTCTGGCGTGCCGGTAGGCACACTCCGGACCGTAAAGCTCCACCATTCCCCGGGTTTGTTCCTCAATGATGCTGCGCCACTCTTCAAAAGTCGGCGGAACATAGTTTGCCGGATCACTGAGCTGACGGAACAACCAGGGATTACCCATGGCGCCCGTTGCCAGCATGACCCTGGAACATGAAGCAGCCTCTTTCATTTTCAGATAGGAGTCGACCGAGTTGACGCCGCCGTTGGCAATGACTTCAATTTGGGGGAAGGTGTCATGGACCGCTTTGATGATATGATGGTGAACAGTGCCCGAATAAAATGCCTTTTTGACTCTTCCATGGATCGTCAGCGCCTGAGCCCCGCAGTTGACAAGCCCCCGGCAGAGCTTCAGCGTGGGTTCCGGATCATCCATATCCAGGATCCTCAACTTGGCTGTGACCGGGAATTTACTGTATTTTGCCACAGTATCGAAACAGCGTACTGCCTCTTCGTAATGGAGTGCGAGTTCCGCACCGGCACATTTTTTTGCCACCTTGGGAACAGGACATCCCAAATTGAAATCCAGTACATCGAAGTGAAAACGGTTGATTTTTTCAACTGCCTCCCTGATATGATCCCTATTCCCGCCCAGAAGCTGAACGCCCAGGAATTCCTCATCCTCATAGCGCAGCAGCAGATCCTTTGAACGTTCAAAGGCAAAAGTGAGGCTTGCCGCATCCACCATTTCAGTGAAGGCGTAACGGCAGCCGCACTTCCGTGCGCTCCTGCGGTACGGGGCGTCGGTGAAACCCGACAGAGGGGCCAGTATCAATGCGGAGCTATCATAGATCATTTGAGTTTCAACATCCGGTTATGTAATTTTTTCAGGGCGATATTCTGGATTTGCCGCACTCTTTCATTGGTACAGTCAAGTATCTTGCCCACTTGATCAAGGGTTCTGACAGGAGTCCCGCCGATACCGAAACGCAGACAGATGACTTTACGTTCTCTTTCTGAAAGGGTATTTATCAGTCTCAACAGCTGTTCAACATCCTCAACTTTGACCATTTCATCGGCGGGGGAGGGGAAAGAGTCATCTGAAATGAAATCCAGAAACTCCACTCCCTCCGGAGTATCATCATCCACCGGGGTATTGAGAGAGGTGATGTTCAGCGGCTTTGAGTCCCTGAGCCGTTCGATGGTGACGAGAGGCAGATGAGTAAACTCTGCCAGCTCATCATTGGTGGGCGGACGCCCCAGCTCTTCAGTAAGGACATTCAGCGCCTTGCGGATCTTTCTGGAGTTGATCTGGGTCCCCATGGGAACCCGGACCGTCTGCCCCTGTTCTGCAATGGCAAGGCGGATCGCCTGTTTGATCCAACAGGCACTGTACGTGCTGAATTTGGCACCGCGGCTGGGATCGAAACGGCGGGCGGCGATCACCAGCCCCATGTTTCCTTCTGAAACAAGATCATCCCACGACAGACCACGACCGAGAAACTCATTGGCGATCTTCAGGACCAGCCGCATATTGCTCTCGATCAGGGCCTCGACTTCAGGTTTGCGCTCCTCTTCGCTTCCCATAGTCTTTCCCCTTTTTTGGTTGCTGCTGCGCCGTTTCTCCTCAAAAACAGCGCAGCAAGTTTATATGTACAGGGCTCCTCAGCCCTGTTCCGGTGATCAGATATGATCCAGAGTCGCTTTGTAGCTCTTGAGCAGTTCAGCGGTATCAACTGCGAAGTTGAGTTCTTTGCCGCTGAATTCCAGCTTTGCGGAGTCTGTCACTTCACCCACACAGGCGAAGGTGATGCCGGAAAGAAGTTTTTCAAACTCTGCCTTTTTCTCAGGCGCAACAGTCGCCACAAAACGGCTGTTGGATTCAGAGAAGAGAGTTTCAAGTTCAGAACACTTGCCGGAGACAGGAACTTTGTCAAGAGCGACCTTGAGTCCGAGACGTCCTGCCATGGCAGTTTTGGCAAAGGCAATACCCAAACCGCCCAACGCAGGAGTGGTCAGAGAATTGACGATCTTTGCACCGGTGGCATCAGAAACTTTGCTGTAAATGGCTTTGGCTTTTTCGGCATCCACTTTGGGACAGTTGGCACCGACGGCACCCAGCATGGCGAAATATTCGCTGCCGCCCAGTTCTGCTGCAGTGTCACCGATGACATAGACCAGATCGCCGACACATTTTGCATCAAGGGAAACGGCACGGCTCACGTCGTCGATTTTGGCGATGGCACTGATGAGCAGCGTGGGCGGAATGGAAATCTTGCGTCCGCCGCGGGTACTGTCGTTTTTCATGGAGTCCTTACCTGAGATACAGGGGGTCAGGAAGGATTTGGTGTAGTCATAGATAGCCTTGTTGGCACGGACCAGCTGGGCGAGCTTGTATTCGCCGTCGGGAGTCTTGGCGCTCTGCACCGGATCGGGCCAGCAGAAGTTGTCAAGAACAGCGATCTTGCCGGGGTGTCCGCCCACAGCGATGATACGGCGGATCGCCAGATCGATACAACTGGCAGCCATGTGATAGGTGTCCACATCGCTGTAGCGGGGCAGGATTCCGGAAGAAAGAACGATACCCGCTTTGCTCAGAGGCTCGATCATGGAAACTGTCGCGTCGGACTGGACGTCGCGCTCTTTACCCACAAAAGGTTTCAGAACGCTCAGACCTTTCACCTCGTGGTCATACTGACGCGCCTTGTATTCATCAGAACAGATGTTCAGAGAACCGATGAGGGCGGTCAGATCCTTTGCGGCATCCCTGCCGGTGAGTTCAGGATCCTTGTGGACCGGGGGCTCCCAGACGGCTTTGAGCTTGAGTTTGGGCAGACCTTTGTGCATGAACTCGATGGAAAGACGTGCAACGGTCTTGTCGTTGTAAAGAATGTGGAAAAATCCGTCGTTGGTGAATTCACCCAGCACGGTGACTTCAACATCGCGCTCAGCGGCAAGGCGCTGGAACTCAGCGAGTTTTTCCGGGGGAACAGCGAAACTCATACGCTCCTGAGCCTCGGAAACGAGGATCTCCCAGGGCTGGAGTCCGGAGTATTTCAAAGGTGCCTTGGCAAGGTCAAGACGGCAGCCGCCGCACTCTTCCGCCATTTCTCCAACACTGGAGGAAAGACCGCCTGCACCGTTGTCGGTGATGAAACGGTAAAGTCCTTTGTCACGGGCTTCAAGGATGAAGTCTGAGAGCTTCTTCTGGGTGATGGGGTCGCCGATCTGCACCGCCTGAACGGGACTGTCCTTGTGGAGCTCTTCACTTGAGAAGGTGGCACCGTGGATACCGTCTTTGCCGATGCGTCCGCCGCCCATGACGATCAGGTCGCCGGGTTCAATGCGCTTGGAAGCGCCGGGGATGCCGTTGATCATCTTGGGGATCTTGCCCGCAGTACCGCAGAAAACAAGGGGTTTCCCGATGTAGCGGTCATCAAAGAACTCCCAGCCGTTGGCATAGGGGATGCCGCTCTGGTTGCCGCCGTCAATAACGCCCTTGTGGACGCCGTCGCGGAGACGCCGGGGATGGAGCAGACCTTCGGGGATGAGTTCATCAGCGCTGAAGGGGGAACCCAGACAGTATCCCCAGACGTTAAGCAGCAGTTCCGCGCCCTGTCCGGTACCCATGGGGTCACGGTTGACGCCGACGATACCGGTCATGGCGCCGCCGTAGGGATCAAGGGCAGAGGGACTGTTGTGAGTTTCCACTTTGTAGGCGACGTCGCATTTTTCATCAAAGTCGATGACACCTGCGTTGTCTTTGAAGACGGAAACGAGGAAGTCCACCTTTTCTGCGATTTCTTTGGTGGATTTCTGGATGAAACTCTTGTAGCAGGAGTTGATGGTTTCCTTTTTCTCAGCTTCGCCGGGAACCTTTTCGGTGTAGTCGATGTCGGCGCTGAAGATCTTGTGTTTGCAGTGTTCGCTCCAGGTCTGGGCGAGAACTTCAAGCTCCACATCGGTGGGACGGCGTTTCTCTGAGCGGAAGTAATTCTGGATGGACTTCATCTCTTCCAGAGAGAGTGCCAGAGTTCCTTTGCGGCTGATCTCTTCAAGTTCAGCGTCGCTGACTTCAAGATCATATTCATTGACTTTGATCTCAGAACCGCCGTTGACCAGAGGCAGATTAAGGGGCACATTGGCAGTCTCGTCACCGGTCAGAACCACCACTGTCTGGATCAGTTCGTTGGCAAGGAGTTTTTTACCGATAAGTTCAGCTTTCTCTTTGTTGATATCGCCGTAGAGCAGATATTCCGTGGAGCTGAAGAAATATTCATCTGCGTTGACCTTGCGGCCGAGCACGTCAGAAGAAGCGGCAGCCAGAGTACGTCCCACGTTGTCGGTGACGCCGGGGCGGAATCCAACAGCGATCAGTGCGGTGCAGGGAGGCAGCTGGGAAAAGTTCTCTGATTTACGGTCGTTGACCTGGAAACAGTGCAGAACCGGATTGCTGATCCTGCCGGCAATGGCAAAGGCTTCATCGCTGCTGATGACGGGGGAGGAAATGGTGTAAACATCCCGGGTGAGCAGATTTTCCAGCTTCACGCCGAATTGTTCGGCAATGGCACTGCGGACACCGGCAGCGCGTGAATCCCGCATTGTCGGCAAAGTTGTGATTTCAATCCGATAGTTCATAGTTTGCTTTCCACTTTTCGGGGGCAGTGCCGGCAGACGGCTCTGATAGATCCCAAGATAAAAAGAATAAGACTTGTTATAACGTTCAGCGTGAGAAATGCTTGCGCTTTTCCGGGCGTATTCCCGGTAGCGCAGCAGATGGGGGACGGCGTGGCTGATCAGAGAGGAGATCCTGAGAACGACGGTGGGGATCACCGGATCATCGGCAATATCTTCTTCCATACAGTTCGCAAGGTTTTTTCTTTTGCGGCTGCCGCTCCATGCCTCAAGGACCTGAAGCAGTCGGATGAGCTTGCGGATATGCTCAAGCATGTTCCGCTCCCGGTCGATGGTATCGGGACTGCTCAGAAGCGAAAGAAGGGAGACTGAATCTTTTTCAGCGCTCCACAGCAGCTTGAGCAGTTCGGGGACCTGGGCAAAAATACAGGGCCCCGCCGCATATCCGGCGACAGCATCATAAGCTGCATCCCGCCTGCCCATAATGGGGGCGAGATTCAGCCTGAGCAAAGTACCTGTTCTGCGGCGCAGACCATTGTTTGCTGTGTGTGTTCCTGCCGGATTCAAAAAGGTCCCTCTCTACACTCGATTGACAGAAAATGGTCAGGCAAGGTAGGTGAAGCGGAACGCCTTGGTGGCTTTGACCGCTTCGCGGATCTTGTCAACCAGCATGTCAGGAACTTCAACGTTGGTGGTGATGACGCTCAGGGACTTGCCGGAACGGGTGTCCTGAGGTGCACGGATATCTATGATGTTGATGTTCTTTTCACCCAGGATACCGGCGATGGTACCGATGACACCGGGTTCGTCAGCATATTCCACGAAGAGATGGTGACCAACGGGATCAAGGTAGAGACCGTCAAAGTCATTGAGACGGGAGATCATGAGCTTGTTCTCAATGATGGTTCCGCGGCATCCGCCCTTGTAGATGGGGGAGTCACCGGCAAAGATGTCGATGCTCATGGAGGCGCCGTAGTTTTTCTTGTTGTCAACTTCGCGGTTGACAAGTTCAACTCCGGCATCGGCAAGGGCCTGGCCCGCATCTCTGGGGGAGCGGTCGATGGCGGTATTGCTGCAGATGGCGGCGGCAATAGCGGGGGTCATCCAGTTGGAGAACTGACCCAGAGTGCCGTAGAAACTGGTTTCCACGCGGGCGGGGTTCTTGTCAGTACCGAGATAGGCACGGGTCAGAGAGGTCAGCACATAGGCAAGATGCTGGAACTTGGCATCCAGACCGTCGGGCAGGGACTTGTTGACCACGGCGGTGGTGACACCCTTTTCAAAGTAATCAACGATCTGTTCTGCGGATTTGCGGGCGGCGTTGAAGTTGGCTTCAAAGGTATTGGCACCCAGGTGGGGCATCATGAGATCGGCAACATCGGCAACGCTCTTTTCCCCTGCTTCATCTTTGGGATAGACGTCGTTGAGGTAGAAGATCTTTTTAGTCGCCTTGACGGCACGGAGATCCTCTTCATTGATGACGCCGGCACGGGCGCAGTTGACCAGAGTGGCACCGGGCTTCATGGACTCAAAGAGAGCCTTGTTGATCATGCCGCGGGTTTCGTCATTTTCAGGAATATGCAGAGAAACAAAGTCGGATTCTGCAAAAATACGTTCAACGGAGCAGAGTTCCACGCCCAGCTTTTCGGCGAGGGCAGGGGAGATCATGGGATCAAAGCCCAGGACTTTGACTTCAAAACCGGCAAGGCGCTTGACCAGCAGCTGACCGATGTGACCGAGTCCGAGGATACCCACAGTTTTGTTGGTCAGTTCGTGACCCATGAGCTTGCTTTTTTCCCAGAGTCCGGCGCGGGTGGATTTATCGGCAGCGACAACATGGCGGGCGGAGGCGAGCATCAGAGCGATGACCTCTTCGGCAACAGCGTTGGAGTTGGCACCGGGGGTGTTCATCACGTCGATGTTCTTTTTGCGGGCATACTTGATATCAATGGTGTTGAAACCGGCTCCGGCGCGGACGATGAGCTTCAGCTCAGGGAGCAGGTCAATGAGTTCAGGAGTGATTTTCTCACTGCGGACGATGACCACTTCTGCGTCGGGATTTGCCTTGAAAAGGTCGGCAATGGGAGTTGCCGCATCAAGAATACAATTGTAGTTCCGTTCGATCAGCCAGTCGGCGGCGAACTTGTCAAGTTTAGTCGGAATAAGAACCTTGCGCATGGTGAATACCTCCATAATTTTGAACGCTTTTCGCATAATATACAGCCAAAATGGACTTTTTTCAAATCATTTTGGCGTTTTTCACGAGATGAAAGAAGGCAAGTCAGGAGTTTTGTAAAAATTTTCCGCTTTCTGATGAATGAAAAATATTCCCTGAATTATTTTATGAAAGCTTGTAAGAAATGCAATTTTATGCCGTCTTATACAGCGAAGAGAACAATATTAATATTTTTTCAGGAAAAATAATCATGGACAACTCAAAGTTTTCTCCCAGTTTCTGCAGCAGTCAAGATATGCTGACTACTATTCCCGATGAGCGGGTGGAGCGTTTGCAGAAAGGCGGCACTCCGGATAAGGATGACCGCAGCTGCGATGACGGTTCACCGGAAATCCGTCAGCGCCGGAGCAGCGGCTCTTTCAATAACGGGGAACCGATCCTTGATCGGTACCTGGTCAACGACCGGCTGGGACAGGGCGGCATGGGTGTCGTTTACAAGTGTTTTGACACTGTAAGCAAGACCCTGTGCGCAATCAAGACACTGCCGCCGCTGCTTTCCGGAAACAGGAACGAGATGGAGGATATCAAAGAGAATTACCAGCTGGTCTCAACACTGGACCATCAGAATATCGCAGTCAACCGGGGATTGGAATATGACGGATCTATCGGCAGCTACTATCTCATTATGGAGTGTGTCGAGGGAACAGATCTGCGCAGTTGGCTCAAACGGAAACGCAAAGAAGGTCCTGTGACTCTTGAAATGATTTTTCCCATTCTGAAGCAGGTTGCAGCTGCTCTGGACTATGCCCATAATCACACCCCGAAAGTGATCCACGGGGACATCAAACCGGGAAATATCATGATCGACGGCTCCGGAAATGTCAAAGTCATCGATTTCGGCATTGCCGCTCAGATCCATACCAGCATGACCCGGGTGTCAATGGCCTACCGGGGGACTTCCGGGACCGCTCCCTACATGGCTCCTGAACAGTGGAACGGTGCGGAACAGGATAAAAAGGCAGACCAGTACGCTCTGGCGGTTATGGCCTATGAAATGTTTGCCGGAAATCTCCCCTTTGACAGCAGTGATCCTGCCGTCTTGCGTGAAGCTGTCCTGAAAAGTCCGGTGCGCCCCATTGAAGGAGTTTCCCGCGCAGTAAATGAGGCCCTGAAACGCGGGTTGAGTAAAGATCCTTCGAAACGTTTCAACAGCTGTTCTGAGTTTGCTGAAGCTCTTGCCGGTGCATCTTCGGGGAAAGGCAAAGGTATTTTCAAGGGGCTGCTGATCTTGCTGGCTGTGCTTGTCTGCGCTGCCGGTGCCGCCGGTTATTCTTATCGGCACTTTGTCAAAGAGTTCTTCCGCAATAAAGCAGAATTGCCGGCAGCCCCTGCTGAGGCTGTGAAGTGCTACCGGAAGTCCGCTGAACAGGGGAATGCTGACGCTCAGTTCAACTTGGGGCGGTGTTATGCTAATGGCAAAGGTGTTTCCCTCGACTTTGTGGAGGCTGTGAAGTGGTACCGGAAGTCCGCTGAACAGGGGAATGCTGACGCTCAGTACCACTTGGGTTGGTGTTATGAGAAAGGCAAAGGTGTTTCCCAAGACCTTGAGGAGGCAGTGAAGTGGTACCGGAAGTCCGCTGAACAGGGGAAGGCTGCAGCTCAGTTCCTCTTGGGTGCGTGTTATGCTGATGGCAAAGGTGTTTCCCAAGACCTTGAGGAGGCTGTGAAGTGGTACCGGAAGTCCGCCGAGCAGGGGTATGCTGCAGCTCAGTGCAACTTGGGTTGGTGTTATGAGTATGGCAAAGGTGTTTCCAAAGACCTTGAGGAGGCTGTGAAGTGGTACCGGAAGTCCGCTGAACAGGGGGATGCTGA
>JAFWBQ010000098.1 GCA_017507125.1 Lentisphaeria bacterium | reverse complement strand
TTTTACAAAAAACTTTTACAGACCGCTTTTTATTTTTGAGAACTCAAAAATGAAAAGCGTTACTGAAAAAGGTTTGGGAAAAGGGGGTGGGGTTTGGGGCGGGGGAAAAAGACCTTTCCTCAAAAGGGCTTTTCCCCCGCCCCAACTCCCTCAACCTTTTTTTACCGACCTTTGTCGGGAACAGCGTTTTGAATAAAAAGCAGAAAGGAAGGTTCGACTTGTTTCTCAATTGCGATCAAGCTGCCGCCATGCAGGCCGATGATGAAGTGCTTGAATTTTTTGTACAGAGCTGCCGCATCGCCGGGGCCAATCAGGAGTCGCTTCATCAGGAGTCCCGGGAAATCCGCAAGGCTCTGGAGGCCGCCGGAAGTCAGCTCGCCGCCGATTTGACCGGCAGCAGCGACTTTACTGTCTGCTGGTCGGATTCTGGTACCGGGATCTTCAATTTGCTCCGCAACACCGGCTTGCTGAAAGAGCGCCGGGTCATGACATCACATTTGGAACATCCCGCTTTGAGTGCCATCTTCAAAGCAGAGGGGAATCCCACGGTGTTTCTTACCTGTTCCCGGGAGGGTGTGCTTGAAAAGAAGGAGGGGGAATGCGACTTCGCAGCATTCACTGCCGTACAGAGCGAACTGGGGGTCATTCAGGATCTGCCCGCTCTTTTCGGTGCCCTGCCGGAACAATGTATCCGTTTTGCCGATGCCGTACAGATGGCGGGTAAACTCCCCATGAAGACTCTGGGCAAAGTTGCGGATCTTATTGCTGTTTCCGGGATCAAATTCGGTTCTCCCGGCGGGGCAGCTCTGCTGGTTCGCAAAAGTGCTCCGTGGAGCGGCAAGTTCCTTGAAGATGCTGCCCGGAGCCGTCATCCTTATTACACCGCATCAAGGGTCTTTCCGCCGGCTGCCCTCAGTTGCGCCTATGCTGTGCACAAAAGGTGCGTTCTGCTTGAATCTTCTCTTGAAAAGATGAAAAAGATCAATTGTTTTCTGCGGCGTGAACTTGAGAGCGAACACTTGCGTTTTACTGTGCCTGAAGATTTAAGTTCCCCCTATATACTCCACTGTTATCTCCCCGGCAAGCAGGGGGCGGTGGTGGTGCGGCTCCTCAGTGAAAGAAACATCATGGCAGGATCAGGAAGTGCCTGTGCCGCAGAAAGTGCAGGGGGCTCCCCGGCGCTTAAAGCTCTCGGATTCGGTAAAAAGGAGAGTTTTTCAGGTTTACGCTTGAGTTTCGGCTTTGACTTTGCGGAAGAACAGGCTGAATTTTTGGCAGAAAATCTTCTTTCGGTCTTGAAAAATTATTGATGTGGTTATACATTGTGCTGAATACTTTTTTTACATTTATTCCGGGATCAAATATATGAGAAAACACATTTTTATCTTCCTTGCCGCCTCTTTGCTTCTTCCTGTTTTCAGTGGAGAAACTTCTGGAACTCAGTTTCGCGAACTGACGATTTCCAAGACCACCAGTCAGAATCCCTCCATCTGGTTTGCCGGGATCCCCGGCAACAGTGAACTTACAACGGCCATCAACCGTTTTCTTGCCGCCTGCGGCTGGTTTGACTGCGTCAGAGACCGGAAGGCCGCTGACTACACTCTTGAAGGAAAAGATGAAGGAAAAACATTTCTTCTTTATCTGAAAATGGGGGGCGCCTCTGCCGGAGCGTGGCGCTTCAGCAAGGGGAGCAGTGCCAGAAGCAGCGCCAAGAGTGCTGTTGATACCATCATCGAAAAGAGTTTCAAGGAGCTTAAAGTCAAAGGTTTCTGCCGTTCAAAGATCGCTTTCTGTGCCCGGACTGCACCCGGAGTCAGCAATATTTACACTTGCGACATTGATGGGCACGATATGGAACAGGTGACTTTTTTCAGGGCTCTCTGTGTGGAGCCCTGCTGGACCCCGAGAGGGTTGAGCATCTGCTACTCCAAATACGGACGCACAGGCATTGATGTCCTTGAGACCACCATCGCCAAACCCCGGCGCAGCCGTTTGATTTCCGGTTCACAGGGGATCAATGCGGGGGCTTCAGTCAGTCCCGACGGAAAATATATGGCAGTGATCCGCAGTCCGGATCATCAGGTTGATATCTATGTGATCGAACTTGCTTCAGGGCGCAAGCGCCGCCTGACACGGGACAAGGCCGTAGAGGCTTCGCCCTGCTGGAGTCCTGACGGAAAATATGTTTTCTATGTGAGCGATGAAAGCGGCCGTCCCCGGATCATCCGCCATGAACTTGCCACCAATCGCCGCCGCCGGATGCCGACTGTTGGCTCCGACGCCGTGACCCCGGATTGTTCAGCTGACGGGAAAGTTGCTTATGCAACACGGGTCAACGGCAGATATACCATTGCCGTTTATGATCCCCGGAAAGGTGATAATAAACAGGTCATCAGACTCCCCGGAGAATGGGAGTCGCCCGGCTGGGCGGCGGACAACCGGCAGCTGGTCTGCAAACGGACATGGAAGGGAAAACAGGAACTCTATGTCATCGACACATGGAGCGGCAACACCCGGCTGCTGGTTTCGCCTTCGGTCCCTGTTTCCATGCCCAGCTGGTCACAATGCGAACCCAAAACAGGAGTACGGTGAAAATGTTTTCAACTGCTGATTTTCTGAATAACTGCAATATGTTCGGCATCCGTCTGGGATTGGATTCCACAAAGGAACTGCTCAAACGTGCCGGAAATCCTGAAAAATATCTGAAATTCATCCATCTGGCGGGAACCAACGGCAAAGGCTCCACCGCCGCCATGCTGGAACATGCGTTCCGCAGCGCCGGATTTTCCACCGGTCTTTATACATCCCCCCACCTGATAGATGTGCGTGAAAGGTTCCGGGTCAACGGAAAGGCTGTGCCTGAAGAGATCTTCAATCAGCTCGGCGAAGAGCTCGCCCGCGCCGCTGAGGGAACTGAGTTCACCTACTTTGAATATGCAACTGTTCTTGCGGCGCTGATCTTCTGCCGCGCCGGGGTGGATGTGGTCATCTGGGAAACCGGACTCGGAGGACGCCTTGACGCCACCAATGCGGTCAAAAGCTGCGCCTGTGTCATTACCAATATCGCCTATGACCACCAGAATCTTCTGGGCAATACCCTTTCCGAGATCGCCGCTGAAAAGGCGGGGATCCTGAAAGAGGGTGTGCCCCTTTTCTACAACCGTTTGCCCGATGAAGCAAGGAGCGTCATAGAAAAGCGCGCCCGGGAGCTTGATTGTGAAATCTTCCCCCCCGCGGCGCCTGTCCCTGAATGCGAGGGATATTTCCTTTCTGAAAAGGGGATGATGTGTCAGCGCTTTACTTATGAGGGGAAAAACTTCTCTCTGCCTCTGCCGGGGTACATGCAGCGGGAAAATTTCCGCACCGTTTACAATGTGGTCAACTACTTTGCGGAAAAGTGGCACTTTGACGCTTCTGCCGCACTGCACTCCCTTGAAGATACCCGCTGGCCCGGCAGATGCCAGCTGGTCAACAGCGCGCTTATGATCGACGGCGGACACAATCCCGACGGCGTTTCCGCCTTTGTGAAAGCCCTTGAAGAGCTTTATCCCGGTGTGAAACACCCCGTCGTTTACGGCGCGTTCAGGGACAAGGATTACAAGTCCTGCGTTGCGCTGCTCAGCAGGATCGCGTCGCACTTCATCTTTGTGCCTGTTCCCGCAGCGGAGCGGGGCATTGCCACTGAAGAGGATCTGAGCGCTCTTGCCCGGGAACACGGGATCTCTTATGAGTATCTTGAGGATATTGGCGCCGCTCTGGATTCTGCCCGGGCAAAAAGAAACCCCGCCGGGGTGGCAGTTGTTTCCGGTTCCCTTTACCTGACGGGTGATGTGCTTCAGCGCGAAGTACCTCTTAACGAGGTGCTTGATCTTTAGATTTTTACAGGAATCCTTTGAAAGCCGCAGGATCAGGTCCCATAGGTCGGCCTGCGGTTTTCTTTGTGCACAGAGGATGGAGGGGGAAATAATCCTTCCAGTCCCACGCTTTGAAAATGCCGGGAGCGGTCATTCCCAGCTCCTTTTTATCTTCATCAGCGGCACAGGCGGGATATAGCCTGTCACGCTCTGCAAGAGATTTGAATGTTGTGAGCTGAGGCGTGCTTTTCAGCTGCGGATTGACAAAAATATTGGTTTCTCTGCCCCCTTTGAACTTTCTGAACTGAGTAAAGGTCATGCGTCCCTTTCCGCTTGCAAGGAGTGCACCGCACATGGGCCTTTCAGCAGGGGGCACGCGCAGATAGAAACAGTTGTTTTCAACAGTCAGCATTTCAGGGAAAGGGAGCGCCAGAAGCGGATTGCGCTGTTTTTGCATGACCGTGTCAAAGAAGATATTGTGGGTGATGGTGACTTTCATAGGCTGATAGTTCATGGCAAGGGGCGTGAGCTGATTGACATGGAAAAGGTTGTTCCTCAGCACAGCATTGTCGCACTTCTGAAGCCACATGCCCTGAAATCCCCGGAGTGTTACGCAGTTTTCAATGAGCAGATCCGTAATATTTTCCGCCTGTACGCTGCCGTTGGTGTAGTTGGGGGCGCGTCCGTCAAAGATGGTGCGGGTGATCCTGTGGTCTTTGCCGTTTGACAGCTGGATGACGCCCCGTCCCGTGCCGTTGAAGAAGCGGCAGCGGAATCCGTCAAAACGGATATGGGATTTATTCTGGCTGCGGAATGCAAAAGAAAGTTTCTGGTTTGCTCCCTCCAGAAAGACCTTTTCGCCGGGCGCCGCCCGGAAAGTCACCGGGAGTCCCGGGGCACCGCCGGAACGCAGATGCACCGCTTCGCTGTAAGTGCCACCGTGGATCGTGACCGTATCCCCCGCCCGGAGAAGTTCTGCCGCTTTGGAGATGGTGCGGAACGGCTTTGCCGCCGTTCCGGGGTTCAGGTCATCACCTCTGACGCTGACATGATACTCCCGGGGGGCCTGATCTTTGTGCAGAGTGGTAAATTCAAGCACAGGGCCTCTGGTGTTGCCCTTGTAGAGCCGCTCTGCCGCAGCTGAGATCTCTTCATTGCTCAGCAGCAGCCGTTTGGGCATAATGGAGTCGATCCTGACATAATACTTCTTTCCCGGTTTCAAACCGTTGAAGGTGTATGTACGGAAAGGTGAATCAGGATCCAGCCACCGGGGAATGATCAGCTGCAGTTTGTCGGGGGATTCCCCCATGAGAAGACGGTTTTCAACCTTGTTGATGCCGTTGAAAAATTCAATGTTGGCAACAGTGCTGCCCACGGCATGGGCACGGAGTCCGGCGGGGATATTCTTTTCACGGTAGAGAATGCGTCTGTAAGGCCCCACGGGATATCCGAGCATTCCTCTTCCGTTGAAAAGTTTCGCATTTTTCAGGGTGAAGTCCCCCTTTTTCACATTTCTGTACTCAGGACGGATCACCAGACTGTAAGGCTGGGCGTTCTTAACAGGGAAAGCATTGGCATTGAAGAAAAGACGGCTTTTGCTGTCGCTTTTGCCCTCCTTTGCCATGATGTTGGAGTGGATATTGGCCTGCACATTGACAAAATCATAGGGGACCCCCGTAAAAGCGCAGTTGCTTATGGTGATACTTTTCAGATTTTTCCCGGCAATGGCAGCCGGCGCTCCGTCAAAGCCGCAGTTGCTGATCTTGGCGTTGCCGGATTCAAGGAGGAGCGAATTCTTGCTCTGACTGAGAAAATTGATCCTTTCAAGGGTAACGTCCGGAGCACTGATGATGATACCGGCGGAACCGCCTTTGACAATGATGTTTTTTCTGCTGCCTCTTCCGGCAAGGGTGACACCGGGAACGGCGATTTTGAAAGGCGCATAAGTTCCGGGTTCAAGGTAAACGGTGCAGCCGGGTTCAATTTTCTGCAAAGTACGCCATGGGGTATCAATGGATCTGCCGTCATTGGTATCTTTCCCTGAGGGGGAAAGAAAATAGACATTTTTTCTGTCAACAAGTCCGCCTGTGACTTTGGCGTTTTTTTGCAGACGGTAATCCCAGTTTTCAGGATCGGCAAAGGTCCTGTTGTGGTCATAGGTGCTGCGCCAGGTCATGATGGAGTTCTTATTTTTGCTGTAACTGGTGTAGTAGTAGACATTGTTGGATTCTGTGGACGGCATGTTCGGCAGGGTGCTTGAGGGATAGATGTTGCCTGCGGCAAAACAGTTGCGGATAAAACTTTTTCCGTCAGATGCCCCCTTGCACCAGATGTCGCCGAATTCATGTCCTCCGCCTGAAACACACTTTTCAATGACGCAGTTTTTGATGGTGCCGCCGTAGAAACGGATCCCCGCTTTACAGGAGTTGAAAACAAGACAATCCCGGATGGCACAATTTTCAGTAGGACCGTTGATGATGATGTTTCCCCCCGAACCGGCATACATGGCGCCGTTGCCGTAGGCGCGGCAGTTTTCAATGACCGTGCTGACAGGTTTCCAGAGCCGGATGCCTCCGCCGCAGAGGAATGTATCGCAGTTGCGGATGAGAGAGTCTTTCAGATATCTGCCGCAGATACCTTCGTTGGCAGTGGGGCGCTTGTTGGTGTCACCGCTGAAATAGAATCCGGTGACAGCAAGACCTTCAATAAGAAGATTGCACGCCTGGGCATCGGGTTTGTACTGTCCTGCTGTGATACCGATCTTGTTGATGGTGCTGATGGTGAGGTAGTGTTCCTCAGGGGAGGCGCCGTTGCCGGTCACGACATAGAGTTTTTTCTTCTTTTTATCATAGTACCAGACGCCCCGTTCAAAGTCAAAACCGGTGTAATTGTTTCTCAGCTGGTAAGCCATAAGGGAGTTGCGTTCATAGACGGTTTCCACAGGACCTGACCAGTCGCAGACATAGGTGAATGCCCTTCCGGGGACCTTGGTGAATTTCGGGGCATCCACATCGCCTCTGAGCAGCACCGTTCCGGGATAAACCGCCCGGATCGCCGTCTGCTTTGTGGGCGAAGTGCGGATCAATGCCGCCTCTATGGCCTGATGGTAGACGCCGGGGAAGATATTCATGGAGTCCCCGCCCTGCATGACGGAGAGAGCTTTGGCAAAGGTGGCAAAGGGGCGCTCCGCCGTTCCGGGATTTGTGTCTTTGCCGTCAGTGGAAACAAAGTACTCTTTGGCTCCAAGAGTCAGAAGAAGAAAAAGAAGGAGCAGTGTTGAAACCTTTTTCATACTTCTGCCTTTTGCTTTTCAATATATTTTTCAAGGAGTTCTGCCGCAAGCGCCACCATTTCGGCGCAGGGACGCTTTTTGTAGTATTCAGGAGTGCGTGCTTCTGATTCAGAGGGGGTGGGGGCTTTTTTGTCAAGTCCCAACAGCTCCCGGCAGACGATGGAACCGCACTCCGCTTTGAAAGCGTTGGCAAGTTCCTGCACTCTTGCGTATTGAGCGTCTTTGGCGCCTTTGTCGTTCAGATCCCCTGAACCGTAAAGCATGTCCAGGACAAGGACCATGCCGCTGACGGCGCCGCAGACTTCACGCATTCTTCCCACGCCGCCGCCGAATCCGGAACTGATGACAAGAGCCTGTTCAACAGTGAACCCGCACTCTTTGGCAAATGCACCGAAGACCGCCTGAGCACAGTTGGCGCCCTGCATGAAAAGTTCTCCGGCTGTTTCTGATTTACTCATAAAAACTCCTTTCAAATTTAATTTGGATAAATATAGCACTTCAAAACCGTATTTCAAACGAAAGTTCCTGAAAAAAAGTTTTTATGCTTGAAAAAAAGAAATTCGGTGATATAATATGCCATGTTTATCCGTTATTAAAAAAAGGATTTGTACCATGTTTTCTGTTCCTGTAACCTATCTTTATGAATTTGGACACGTTACTGAAAAAATGCGCCCCGTTGTCATGGCGGAGTTTGCCCGCTACGGCGCAGAACATCTGGTGTTGAGCGATACTCTGATCCAGCAGATCATCAGCAATGCGGGAACCGCAGACAAACTGCTTCAGGAAATGAAAGATGCCGGTCTGAGTTTTTGCGATGCCCATGCGCCTTTCGGTCCTCTGTTTGACATGAACTGCCCCTGGGTGGAAAAGCGTCCCATGATGCTTGCCAGACTTAAACTTGCCCTTGAGATCTGCGCTTATATGAAAGTTGACACCATCACCATCCATCTGGGCAACAACCACTTTGATCCTGCAACGGGTATTTCTGAAGAGCTCCATATTGCCCGCATGAAAGAGAGTTTGAGCGAACTTCTCCCCCTTGCAGAAAAGCTGAATATCACCATCTGCATTGAAAACATCTGGTTTTCTGTGAACACCCCTGATGTGCTCAACAGCATCAAGGCGGAGTTCCCCACCGATGCACTGGGATTCTGTTACGACTCCGGACACGCCAATATTATGGACAACGGCAGAAATTATGCCACCGGAAACGCCTGGAACGGCTGGAAGGCCGCCGGGAAGTCCCTTCCCCTCTGGGAAGATCAGGCCCTTGAAAAGATGCTCCCCCATGTGGTCAACTGCCATCTGCATGACAACACCGGCTGGAGCGATGCCCACCAGATCCCCGGTGAGGGCTGCATCGACTGGGTGCACATCATCCGTCTGCTCAAAAAAGCCCCCCGTCTCAAGGTGATCCAGAGCGAAGTCCTCCCCGTCCAGGCCAAAGTCAACATCCCCGAACTGGTGGCAACTTTCACCGAACTGGGCGAGATGGATTGAGGTTTTTTTCTGCATATAAAAAGGAGCTGTCGCAAAACAGCTCCTTTTTTTCATGCAATAAAAGGTTAATTGACGGCGCGGCGTTCGACCCGGGGAGAAATGGAACAGAGGATGTCCCAGGCGTGAGTTCCTTTGTAATTGCTCCAGTTGGCGATGTCGATGGAGTCCCCCTGCACTGAGGTAAAAAGCTCCACTTCGTCCCCGACTTTCGCCCCGGGCACGGCGGAAAGGTCGATCATGGTGTAGTCCATGGTCACTCTGCCGAGGATGGGAAAAAGTTTGCCGTTGACCCGGAAAAATCCTTTGTTGGTGAGTTTCAGCGGCACGCCGTCGGCGTAACCTGCGGCAACTGTTCCCACGAGGGTTTCGGAACTCAGTTTGTGGAGTCTGCCGTAACTGACCGTTCCTCCGGCGGGGCAGCGGCGCACCGCCGCAAGACGGCTTTTGAATTTGACCGCACCTTTCATGCCGCAGTCAGGGAGAACGCCGTACATGGCGATACCCAGACGGATGAGGTTGAAAGGAGGACGGCTTGCTCCCGGCATGAAAAGAGTTCCTTCACTTGCCGCCAGATGACACTGTGGCAGCTGAAGTTTTCCGGCAAGAGATGCCATGGCATCAATTTGAACAAGAGAACCTTTATCCCCCGGTTCGGCTTGGGGAAAGTGAGAGTAAACGCCTGTCACGTTGAGGTTTTCAAGGGCGATGACTTTTTTTGCCGTTTCCTCAGCTTCAGCGATACGGATCCCCACTCTTCCCATGCCGGAGTCAATGGCGAGCTGAACAGCCGCTTTGCGTTTCTGCCGTGCCGCCTCCGCGTCAATGGCAAGGGCGGTTTCAAAGTCGATGACCGGGAGCGTGACTCCCATTTCAATGGCAGGGGCGATCTCTTCAGGCATGACACCGCTGAGCATACGCAGTTCAACGCCGTATTTCAACAACTCAGCCGCTTCGCTCAAAGTGGCAACTCCCAGCACCTTAACGCCGGATTCCAGCAGCGCCGGAACCACGATATCAGTACCTACACCGTAGGCGTTGGCTTTGACCACGCCCAGAACGTCACAACTCTGTGACATCCCCTGCAGAGCGCGCACATTGGATTTGATCGCTTCACGATCGACCTCAAGGCGAGCCCTGCAAAAAAGATTCTCATTCATTTTCAGGTTCATTCCTGATTATTTGGCATATTCCACGGAGCGGGTCTCGCGGATGACAGTCACTTTGATCTGACCGGGATAGGTCATCTCTTTCTCAATTCTTTCGCTGATTTCACGCGCCATCATCTGCGCTTCGCCTTCGCCGATCTTTTCGGGGATCACCACTACGCGGATCTCACGGCCCGCCTGAAGTGCAAAGCAGGATTCAACACCGTTGAATTCATTGGCGATGCCTTCAAGCTGTTCCAGACGTTTGAGGTAAAGTTCAGTGGTTTCGCTGCGGGCACCGGGGCGGGAGGCGCTCAGGGTATCGCAGGCGCTGACAAGAACATCATAGAGACTTTCGGCTTCCACTTCGCCGTGGTGGGCGGCAACCGCGTGGACGACCTCTTTGTTTTCGTTGTATTTGCGGAGCATGTCGGCACCGATCTTGGCATGGGGACCTTCGATTTCATGGTCGATGGCTTTGCCCAGATCGTGGAAAAGACCGATACGTTTGGCGCGTTTCTCATCCAGACCCAGTTCAGCGGCGATGATACCCATGAAATAGGCGGTTTCCAGAGAGTGCTGAAGCACATTCTGAGAGAAGCTGTAACGATACTTCAGTCTGCCCAGCAGACGGATGATGGCAGGGGGGACGCCCTGAATACCGGTTTCAAGAACGGCGGCTTCGCCCTCCTGAAAGAGTTCATCTTCAATTTCCTTGCCGATCTTTTTGGCAAGTTCTTCGACGCGGGTGGGGTGGATCCGGCCGTCGCCGATCAGGCGCTCCATCAGGCGGCGCGCCACCTCTTTGCGGACAGGGTCAAAACAGCTGATGACCACCGCTTCGGGGGTGTCGTCAATAAGGATACTCACACCGGTGACAGCCTCAATGGTGCGGATATTGCGTCCTTCGCGGCCGATGATCCTGCCCTTCATTTCATCGTTGGGCAGGGGGATCGTGGCGGTGGTACGTTCATAGGTGCAGTCTGAGGCGTAACGCTGGATGGCGTAGGTCAGAATGCGGCGCGCCTCTTTTTCGCTGCGCTCCTTGGCCTCTTCAAGGGTGTTGCGGACCATGATACCCGCCTCATTGCGGATCTCATTCTGAAGTTTTTCAAGCAGAACATCCCTTGCCTGTTCCCGGCTGTAACCGGAGATCCGCTCCAGTTCATCCACCTGAGCGGCGATATTTTTGGAAAGTTCACTCTCTCTTGCGCTGAGTTTTTCACGCAGGGATTCGATCTCTTTTTCCTGTTTTTCCAGACCTTTGAGTTTTTCGTCCAGAGAATCGGCGCGGCGGTCAAGATTTTCTTCTCGCTGAGCAAGGCGTTTTTCGTTCTGCTGCTGTTCCCGGCGGCGTTCACGGATCTCCTGCTCGCACTCTTCGCGCATCTTGATGACATCAGCTTTGGCTGAAACTTTGGCATCGCGGATCAGATGTTCCGCATCCCGTTCCGCATCTTTACGGATCTTTTCCGCTCCCTTTTGAGCAGAATCTTTTTGCATTTTCTGAATGCAGTAAATGATCAACGCGCCCAAACCAACGCCGACGACGCTGGCGATGCACGCGACTGCAATCACCTTCCAGTCTCCCATTTTTCTTTTCCTCTTCTTTTCCGGCACTCCGGTCCTGTTATCGGCAACGCAGTGCTTTCAACAATACAAAACCTTGTTTTCTGTCACGATGATCCCCATTGGAAGATCGTGGCAAGCGCACGGCAGAGAGGGGGCAAGCTGGCAGGAGTAGATCACAGCAACCGGCTTTTTTGTCACACCGGCAAGGAGCCGGTCATAGTAACCTCCGCCCCGTCCCAGCCGGACTCCGGCGGGTGAACAGGCGACAGCCGGTACCATAAAAAGCATATCTTGCCGGGTCAGTTCCGGTGCTGCCGCCGGAAGATCCGGTGACGGCTCCGGGATACCGTATTTCCCGGGAAGCAGATCCTTTTCCAAATCGGTGATCTCCACCAATTCATATCCCTCAAGCTCCGTTGAAAAACGGGGCAGGAACGTGCGCTTTTCGAAAAACAGCTCCCTCAGGTCCGGTTCGGCGCCCCAGGGAATGAAGAATGACACACACTCCGCTGCCTTGTAGACCGGCAGCTCCCTTACAGCGTCACAAATACTCCGGTCGCTCTCTTTTCTCCACGAAAGCTCAAGGGCCTTCCTTTTGGAGCTGTAAAGCTGACGGAGCCGGGACTTTTCCTGACAGGAATTCTGTTCCACGAAAAAAACCTCTTATTTGAATCCTGCTGTCCCGGAGCAAAAAAAGAGTTTGTTTGCTCCCGGAATAATTACAGTCAAGGACACATTCCTAAATATAACACAACATTGCTGTGAATAAAAGGTCAAAATAGTAAAAAATTCCATTTTTTTTGAAAAATTTTTTACTCTCCTTTACTTTTTCTGTTGATTGCTTCCGGTAAAAACTTTTTTTCGCCTCTTGCTCCCATGGTTCTGAGAGTGGAAAAACAACTTGATGGCAGGAGTTGTTTTATTTTTTTTGTATTATCTTCTTGCAAGTAACTGTTTATTATGCTATATTACCGTAAAATAGAATAATATGCTGTAATTTATTGATGAATGGAGTTTCTTATGGAAAATGGCAGAGAGCTTCCTTTGTTTCATGACGCAGAAATTGAGAAGGCACAGCCGGCAGCGAATTCGACCGGCGTCATGCTTTCAACCTTGTGGAGTCAGTTCGGCATTCTTGATCTGGGAAACAATACCACTGTGACCTATGATCATTATACCCCCATCGACACAAGAACAGGGGAACACTCTGTTACAGGATGTACCAATACTGCTGCCGCACAGATCATTTACTACTTTATTGAGAAACAGGATCTTGCCCTGACGTTGACTTTGAATTCAGAGGACGCCTATGTCAGCCATCACAGCAGTGGTTGGAAGATCAGTGTCAACTCAGACGGTTCTACGCCGGGAACGATCTCTTTTGCCGCCGTCAACAGCAAGCTCGGGAGTTACGATTTGAATTCAGCGGATGATGCCGCTGCTTTGCTCTATGCCTGCGGTGTGATCCAGCAGGCTGATTACTCATCCAACAGCACTTCAACTGCGTGGGAGGAGAATCTTTTTTACCGTGCCGGATTTGCAAGTGTCAGATGCAGCAGATATTATGAAATGTCCGGCAATGAATACTGGTTGAAGCGTTTCTACTATTGGGGCAGTTTTTCCGTTAAAAACGGTCAGTATACCTGTACCATATCGGATGGTGCCTGGGAAGTTGTTATTGAAAATCTTCTTGCAGGCAGAGTTGTGGGGGCCTCCATTCCGGGGCATGCAGTGGTTATTGACGGATATGACAGCGGCACCGGCAAGTTTCACATCAACTACGGCTGGGGAGCTTATTCCTCCGGGACCCGCTGGTACTCCCGGAGCGAACTCCATGATTTGCAGATACATGAATTTGTTTACGATCTGATGGTTTCGGGGATCGAAAATCTGACTGTCTCTGACAGCCGGCTGTATGGAACAGGTACGTTGCTCCGTGCTTTTGAACAGGCCTTGAGTATCAAAGGGAAAAATACCATCTCCTTTGACGCCGGAATTGCCGGAAACTCTTTGTGTTTATCAGACGCGATTTCACTTGCTGATAAAATCACTGTCGACGGATTCAATATGAATATTTACGTTACCGATTCTCTCTCTTCGTGGGGAATCGGATTCCGGGGAGAAAGTGAAAGCGATGTCAGGTTCCGCGATTTCAGAGGTTCCCTGATCTCCAATACGAAATCTGCTACGAACTGTGCATTTTATCTGAAAGAAAGTAAAAATGCTTCAGTAGAGCTCAATGGCGGTCTGGTTTTTGCCGGCAGCTATACTGAAACGGGAGATTATCTGGCAGGCTCAAGAAAAGTCCTCAGCTCACTTCAAAGTTCCAGCCTTTACGGCGCGTCACTGCCCAAATTCATCTTGGATGCTGCATCGGGAGATTATGCATTTTACAGCACTTCCGGGAGTGATATCCTGAGCCTTGACAATAACTCTGTTGTTGTCGGAAATATCTCTATGGGAGCCGGGGATGACATTTTGGAGATCCGGAGGGAGTCCGCCTGTTACGGTTACATCTCGCAGGGGGCGGGACATAATACCATCTGCATCGACAGCAGCAGCACCCTGACGGGATTGATCTATGACACCTGCGATATAAATTTTGTGCTTGAAGGGGAGGCTGCTGACAGAGCCATCTTCAATGTGAAAGAGAATGCCGCTAATATAACTTGCTGTGCTGATTCAGTCACTGTGGACATTACCGGCGCCGAAAGCGGCATCTATACCCTTTTTGCCGGAGATTCATCTGTGAAGGGCATGGAGGTTTTGAAGGGACTTTCAGTCACTGTCACAGGGGCCATCGGAAAAGACTACATTCTTCAGGCCGGCTCCACCGGTCAAAGTGTCGGTGAAACACGGCTCTTTTACAGTGATTATGCTTTGAAACTTGAAGTGGATCTTCAGCCAATAACTCAATTGTCAGGTTCTGCTTCCTCCCTGAAGTGGACCGGTGTGACGGGGGTCGTGGATTACGAAATACTCCTGACTGCCGACCATGACAGGGGAAGTGTTTCACTGGGAACCTGCGGCGAGGCGGTGGATCTTTACGGCCTGCCGGAAGGCGACTGGGAGTGGGGTGTCCGCCGTGACGGCAAGATCAATTATCAGCAGGGGAATGGATTTCATTCCGCAGGTGTGGGCGCAGGGGCTGTGAAATACGATTCCGACCGGGATTGCCGCACCGATCTCTTTTTTGCCAATCCCGCAGAGATCTGGGGAAAAGGTTATGCCGCTGAGCATACAGGCATGGATAAGTGGGCCGGAACCGGCGAAAAAGTGCTTCTTGCCGGGAAGAACCGCTTTCAGGATATCTTTAACGGTTCAGAAGGTGATTACGGGATCATCATGCTGACCGACGATGCCCGGGGAGACGCTCTCTTTTCTGATGACATTTACAGCAAATCAGCTTCCGGACTGCAGGAGGAGCGGATCGTGTTGATCAATGAAATATATGCCGGAGCCGGGGATGATATCGTGGATCTCACAACGGTCAATTTCCAGGAAGGCAAACGCAATGGCATTGAGATCCGCGGCGGCGACGGTAACGATGTGATCTGGTCAGGAACCGGAACCAGCTACCTTTACGGTGATGCCGGAAATGACCGGATCACCGGCGGAACTTCAAGCGACGTCATCATCGGCGGCGCCGGAGATGATGTCATGTGCGGCGGCGGCGGAACCGATAACTTTTATTTCGGAGTCAATTGGGGCAACGATGTGGTTTCTCAGGTCAATTCCGGAAAAGTTCTCCTCTGGTTTGAGGAGGGGAATGAAAGTTGTTGGGATGCAGAAAAGCGCATTTACTCCGATGGCAATGACAGTGTAACTGTTCTTCCCGGCTGCCAGGTCCAGCTGAAATTCGGGCACAGCGACGCCAATCCGGAAAGTTGTTTCGCATCTGCAAGCAGCAGTGTGATCTACCGGAGCTGACGCTTCTTACTCCGTTGAATATATCTCTTCTGCGGCGCGGGCAACGGCACTTCGTCCGTTATTGCCGTCGCAGAGCATCTTTGTGACCCGCTCCATACCGGCGAGAGTGGACTCCCGCCGGGGGCCTCCCGGGAGGATCGACTCAAAGGCAGGAACGATGTTGGACTTTTTGAAGTCGTACTGGATGAACTCCGGACACACCGGGCTGTTGTCAATAATGTTGGTCATGGTGATAAAACCCCGGAAGGGTTTTACCGTGGGCAGCATGACCAGATAGTTGATGAAGCCCAACTGATACCCTACCAGCAGAGGCAGTCCCATGATGGCGCTTTCCACAGTGACTGTTCCGCAGGCGGCAATGCCGGTTCCTGCGAGCTGCTGACAGTAGTTGGTGTCACCGATGGAAATCTCGATTTCAGGCAGACCGCCCTTTTTGCTGCGGAACTTTCCAATAAGCTCCCGGCACTGAGCCGCAATCTTTTCGCGGGGGGCTGAAAGGCGGAACTTCAATTGGGGATTGCGCTCTTTGAGTTCCTTTACGCTTCCCAGAATGTGAGGCAGCATCCGGCTGATCTCCCCGGCCCGGCTGCCGGGGAGCAGAAGCACCAGATCCGGGTCGCGGGTGATGGAGGGATCTTTTTTCTCTGCCATGATGTCAATGAGAGGATGCCCCGTGAAAATCGCCTTGAGTTTTGTTTTGCTGAAAACCTCCACTTCAAAGGGGAAAAT
The DNA here is from genome assembly GCA_017507125.1 of Lentisphaeria bacterium. Taxonomy (GTDB): domain Bacteria; phylum Verrucomicrobiota; class Lentisphaeria; order Victivallales; family Victivallaceae; genus UBA1784. Next base: position 42,641 of record JAFWBQ010000098.1, on the reverse strand, counting down.
CACCAGTACTTTGGTGCATATTTTTGCCAGTACCGGGAGCCGCCATTTGCCCCAGATCCACAGGTGGGGCGCAATGTACCAGACGACTTTGATCTTTGAAAGGTACATGGCAAGGGCATAGAGCAGATTGAAGCCGGGATAATCAATGAGAACCACTGTGTCCGGCCGCTCCCTGCGGGCGGCTTTGACCATCTTGAAGTAAATGGCAATGAACTTGAAGATGAGCTTTGCCACTTCGACAACCCCCATGACTCCAAGCTCGGTCGAGTCCACTTTGACCGGGATCCCGGCAGCGATCATCGCTTTGCCGCCCATTCCCGAAAGTTCAAGATCTTCCCCTCTGGCAGCGGCGATGCGCCGCATTTCCTCCCCCAGCTGGGCTCCGTACATATCGCCGGAGCTTTCTCCGGCGAAGATCCATATTTTCCGTTTCTTTTTCACTTGAGACCGTTGTTTTTGCGCTGGATCCTGAATGCTCTGGAAATGATGGCATAATCCTCTTCATTCAGTTCGCGGTAAGAGACAGGCATGAAGAAACGGTTCTGGCGCAGCAGTTTGCCATTATATACTGTGGGAATACCAAGTTTCATCTGGTCTGCCATCAGTTCGGAAACATGATCCATAGCGCTTAAAGTGAATTGGCCGTCTGTGTCGATCAGGGTGTGGGGCATGGTGTAACTGTACACTTCAGCGCGCTGTTTCATGGCGCGGCGGGTGGTCAGTCTTCCGTGATACATGTCGGCAAGGCGCACCATGTCGCTGGTGTCAGCCAGATAAGGATGGGCAACAAAAGTGCTGACACAGACATCTTTTTTAGTTTTGTGTGCCACTTCGTAGAGGATATCCAGATAACGTTTCTGAAGTTCCAGACCCCACAGATTTTCCTGATTTTTCAATCCCGGTCCCATGGGGAGACCCAGAAGCCCGTCCATCTTGACGCCGTCGGCATTGAGACCATCTTCAGCGTCTGAGAAGTAACGGCGCACCATTTCCCGGAACCGTGCCTCATATTTGGGATTGGTGATATCTCCGCAGACAACCTTGCCGTCGCGGGTGACAGCTTCATCAAGGGGGATGTTGTCATTGTTCCAGGCGGCTGTCCAGAGGAAAACTTTGATCCCACGCTGATGGCAGCGTTCGATCCATCCGCGCATATCGGGAAACTTGTCAGGGTCGGGATCGGCATCGTTCAAGTTCAGCTGCCATTTGTCATCCAGAATGAGGATGCCGGGTTTGCAGTCGTGATTGATAAGTTCCCCCAGCCACTCCTCCACCAGCTCCTCCGTGCAGAAATCTCTGGCATGGGGACCGTTGTGGCCGATGTAGTTGCTTTTATCCATCATAGCAGCGGATCCCTGATCGTGCCAGGTGCAGTAGATGGGACTGCGCCACCAGTTCTGGATCCGGCGGCGGTGGGGTTTGGGAAGATATTTGCGTTCGTAACAGATATTAAGGTAGGAAGGCAGAATATCATCACAGCAGCTGCAGAAACTCAGAATCAACCGGGGAGTCTCCCAGAGACCTGAAACGCTCTTTTTTCCGGCGTATTCGATGGCAAAACCGCCTGCCTTCATGTGGTCGCCGATGTAGCCTGTGGGAGGCATAAGGGGCATGGGATTCCAGCGGAAGCTGTCCCAGGTGTATTCACCGGGTGCGGCGGCGGCACCGGCAACGAGATATTTTCTTTCGGTCCTGTCTCTCATGCCGATGCAGCTGCAGCAGCTTGCCAGAGCCTGACCGCCCACAGCGGGGGAAAGATCCTGGGCAAAGGAGGTGGTGAAACTTTCGACGGGATGGTAAAAAATCTTGCCGTGGAAATTGGGCGCGGTGTTGATGACTTCGTCAAATTCCCCGGCAAAGCCGTATTCCACTTTGTTGACACAGCTGCGGAAGAAACGGACATCTTCGATCTCGCCTGTACCTTCAACGGTCATAAAGATTTCGATGGAGTCTTCACGGCAGATAAAGGTGGTTTTCTTCAGTTTCCAGAGAACAGATTTTTCAATACGGGTAAAGATGACGGCGCCTTTTTCCTCCTGCTTCTGCCATTTTTCAAAAGCTGCGAGTTCGTCGCAGCGTTTGACACAATTGACGCCGCCGGAAGGGGTGAACCAGTATTCCTGCTGAGAGTCCCGCAGATAAAGGCGTGTCGCTTCAATGCCTTCAAAAAGATCCAATTTATATCTTTTGGCTCCGATGTGATAGCCTGCATTGGGGAGTTTTTCGAATTTCATAAAAATTTACCTTTCTCTGGCTGAGTTAGTTCCTGTTTTCTGAGATGACTGCGCATCTCTGCCGGAGTGCACAGTCCGCAAGGACAAGTGCCGCCATGGATTCAATGACCGGTACCACCCTGGGGACGATGCACACATCGTGGCGCCCTTTGATGGCAAAATGGTGCATGGCACCGTCACTGCCCGGCATGAGTTGTTCCTGACCGATGGAGGGCGTCGGTTTGACCGCCGCCTGAAAAACGATATCTTCGCCGTCTGAGATGCCGCCTCTGATGCCCCCTGCGGCACCGGGGGCGCTGTTGTTGACGGAGCCTGTACTTGAAGCGGCATCAAAACCTGCTCCAACTGTGAATCCTTTCACGGCACCGATGGAAAAGACCGCCTGCGCCAGAAGTGAATCAAGTTTGTCAAAGACGGGTTCCCCCCATCCGGCGGGGACGCCTGTAATGCGGCACTCTACAATACCTCCGCAGCTGTCAAGAGCATTGCGGCACTCTTCTATACGTTCCGCCATTTTTTCTGCGGCATCAGCATCCGGGGCTCTGAGAGGATTTTTTTCTATCTCTTCCAGGTCGATGTTCCGGCATCTGATACCGCCGATCTCAAGGGCATAGGCGGTGATCTTCACGCCGGCTATTTCCCGAAGCACCAGTTTTGCCAATGCACCGGCTGCCACCCGGCAGGCGGTTTCCCTGCCTGAAGATCTGCCGCCGCCCCGGTAATCACGGAATCCGTATTTGGCATGGAATCCCCAGTCGGCGTGTCCCGGACGGAAAAGATCTTTGAGCTGGGAGTAGTCGCTGCTGTGCTGATCGCTGTTGCGGATGAGAAGCCCGATGGGGGTTCCGGTGCTTTTCCCTTCAAAAACGCCGGAAAGGATCTCAACTGTGTCGCTCTCTTTTCTGAGAGTGGAGCCTGCCGCCTTACTGCCGGGGCGTCTCCGGTCAAGCTCCTGCTGGATAAAGTTCTGATCTATTTCAACGCCTGCGGGCATACCGTCGACCACTGCGCCGATGGCGGGGCCGTGAGATTCCCCGAAGGTGGTTACTTTGAAGATGGTTCCGAATGTACTGCCGCTCATTTTTCAATCATTCCTTTTTCAAGAAGAAGTGTCCGGAGTTTTTCTGTATTTTCCTCAGGAGTCAGACCCGCCAGGGGCAGAAAATGCACATCGCACACCGCCAGAAAAGTGGCTCTGCGGCTTTTGTTCCGGGTACAGAACTCCTCAAAAGGGGAGTCCGCCTGAGCCAGAAAGGGGGGAAGCCCCCCGGCTGTGATGCGATCAAAGGCGGTGCGGTCATCCACATCGCACCAGATGAATCTGCCAAGGCGTTTGAGAATGGGGAGGTTTTCCTCTTTCAGCAGAGCACCGCCTCCCAGAGAGATGACCTGAAAAATTTCCGGATCAAGTTCACTTAAGATTCCGGTTTCCCGCTGCCGGAACGCCTCTTCGCCGATAGACTTGAAAAGCTCCCGGCAGCTGCACTGCCAGCGTTTTTCAAGCATTTCATCCGTATCGGCGAAAGGTATTCCCAATTGCCGGGCAAGAGTTCTGCCAAGCGTACTTTTTCCGCAGTGCTTGATGCCGCAAAAGATCAACGCATTCCCCATTGGAAGTGACTCCGCAAAGGAACAAATCACATGAGAGAGTCCGGGCGGACGATCTGGGTGCCGATACCTGTGTCGGTGAAGATCTCAAGCAGCAAAGAGTGACGTTTGCGGCCGTCGATCATGTGGACCTTGTTGATACCGGCATTCAGAGCGGAAACACAGCTGGCGATCTTGGGGAGCATTCCTCCTGAAAGAGTTCCATCGGCGATGAGTTTGTCGATCTCATCGGTCTTGATGGTCTCAATGACAGAACTTTCATCATCTTTGTCGGCAAGGATGCCGGGCACGTCGCTCATGAAGACCAGTTTTCTGGCATGAAGAGCTTCGGCGATCTTACAGGCGGCAGTGTCCGCATTGATGTTGTAGATCTGACCGTCAAGTCCGGTGCCCAGGGGAGTGAGGATGGGGGTCTGACCTTTTGCAAGGGCATCCATGACAGAGGCGACATCCACGCCGATGACTTCCCCCACGAATCCCACATCCTCCTGTTTTCCGGTGGCGGGATCGGTGGAAAGAGTCCGTTGGGCTTTGAGAACTCTTTTGCCGGTGACGCCGCAGACGGGACCGCCGAACTCTTTGCCCAGCTCAACCAGATGAGCATTCACATTGTGCAGCACTTCGTCAACGACGCCGATGGTTTTGTCGCAGGTGTAACGCAAACCGTTGACAAATTTGACAGGGATCCCCTGTTCTTTGAGAGCGGCGGAAATGGCTTTGCCGCCGCCGTGAACGACCACCGGACGGATGCCGATGGCTTCAAGCATGACAATGTCGCGCATGGTGCCGCGGACAAGTTCTTCATCTTCCATGGCGCTTCCGCCGAATTTTACAACCATGATGGAATTGCGGAACTTCTGGATATAAGGCAGCGCCTCCACCAGCACATCAGCTTTGTCAATGATCTGCATTCTATTTTTTCTCCCGGATTAAAACAAGTTTGCTTTGACTATAAAATAGCACAAAAACTCTTTTTTGTCAACATCAGCCGCAGAAGAAATCAAGGAGTTGTGGCGGCAACATTCTCGCCCCGGGTGTCCCGGAGACGGCAGGCGTTGTATAAAGTACAGCAGCTCAGCAGCAGAAAGAGCAGAAAGACCGCCATGTAGGAGTTGTTCGTATAGATGAGGATCCCCTCTTTTTTTATGGGTTCAAAGAGATCAAGAAGCATGCCGACAGCGTTGCCAAGCAGAGCCACCATCAGGTAAACAAGTCCGTTGCACAAACTGACGATGGCGCCCATGGCTTCAGGCACATTAGTGTCTTTCATGGTGGGGACTGATATCGTTCCCTGATTGGCGAACCACGCCACGGCAAAAAGGAGTATCCCCACAAAGGATGTCCGCCAGTTGCAGCAGATGGCAACAAGGATGAATCCGTAGGAAAAGACCGCCACACAGCCTGACATTACCAGAAAGATCTTTCTTCTGCCGCCGCACATCTGGCTGACCAGCGCCATGCAAAAGGCGCTGACTGAGGCGATGATCCCCAGAATGGTGATGTAAACAGCGGCTTTTTCTGTTGACATCATGCAGAAGTCTTCAAGAAATTTCTTGCCGATAACGGTGTGGATGCAGTAATAGGTGCCGAAACTGCATGCCGAATAGAGGATGATGTTGCGGTTGTGCTTCCGTTTGAGAAGCTCCGCAAAGACACGGAATGAAAAGGGGGCATTGGTCACACGGGGCAGTGTGACAAAATGTTTGGAAAGGATGAAGAGCAGATAGCTTACCAGAGAGCCCGCTCCGAAAACTGCCATGGTGGTGCGCCATGTCAGCTCCTTTGCCATATAGACAAGAGGCGCTGTTGCCACCACCCCTCCTGCATAGCCCCAGAGCAGAAAGAATCCCAGCAGTACAGGGAACTTTTGGGGGAAACGCGTGGCAAGGATCTTGACCAGACTCAGGTAAATGGAGCTTGCCCCCATGCCTACCAGAAAGCGGCAGAAGTAAAGCATGGGAAGCGAAGAACAGAATGGGAACAGTATGGAACCGAGACAGAAGAGAAGGGCACCAAAGGTGATGACCCTCTCGCCGCCGTAACGGTCGGCAAAGAGTCCGGCGCAGAGCTGCCCTGCAGCGTAGATATACATGAACATGGAACTCAGCGCCGTAATGTATTTGGCACTGACGTTGAGGTCACTCTGCAGCTCATTAAATATGGATCCGGGTATCGCCACCCGCTGAAGGTTTGCGAAAAAATAGAGCATGACCCCCATGCCAAGCATGAGGTATACCCGAACATGAGTGGATGCTCTTGACATCTTTACATTCCCAGATACTGTTTCAGGATGGGATCGAGAACAGGGTCGATAAAGGGTCCGAGAACCATCTTGACTGCAGCGATGACCACCAGAACGGTGACGATCTTTTCAAAGAGCTGCTGAGGCATCTTTTTGAAAAGAACGATACCCAGAAATCCGCCCGCAATAAGCAATGGGATCATCCACAGATCCAGCATCAGAACCTCTTTGGTAATTCTGCCCTGATACCAGAACATGGGCAGTTTGATCCAGTTGACGATCATGAAAAGCCATGCTCCGCTGCCCATGTACTGCTCTTTGGTGAGTTTCATGGAAAGCAGATAGATGGCAGAAATGGGGCCTGCTGCATTGGCAAGCATGGTGGTGCTTCCCATAAGGGAGCCGTAAAAGGCAGAGGGGAGCATGCCTGAGGGGATCTTGTCGGGATTGAGGCGTTTGCGGAAAAAATTCAGGATCAGCAGACCGATGACGATCCAGCCGATAAGCAGCTTCATGGCACTGGTGTTTTCCGGCGGGATGTAACTCAAAAGCCACCAGCCGATGGCAAGACCGCTCAGAGACCAGGGCAGGAGCCGCAGGATCAATTTCCAGTCAGCGCTGCGGCGGAAATAAATCACCGCCATAATATCCGCCCAGGCGAGCATCAGAAGCTGCATGCCTGTTGAAATACGGGCGTCAAAGGTGTTGGCAAGGAGTACCACCGGCAGAATACCGATACCGGGCAGGGCGGTTTTGTTGACGCCGATGAGAAGAGCACTGAGGCAGAGAATAACGATCTGAAAAACAGAAAGATTAGAGATTGCTTCAATCATTTTAGAAAATTTCCCGCTTGAAAGATTAAAAGCGGCGGAAAACCGCCGCTTTTTGAATATGCCCCGCAGGGACTTCAGAGGGACTTGCCGGTAAGCATCCGGTAAGCCTCAAGATATTTTCCGGTGGTCTTTTCAACCACGTCGGCAGGGAGTTCAGGACCGGGGGCCTGCTTATCCCAATCGAGGGTTTCCAGGTAGTCCCGGACAAACTGTTTGTCCAGACTGACGGGACTGCCGCCGACTTTGTATTCTGAAACCAGCCAGAAACGGCTGGAGTCGGGGGTAAGCACTTCGTCAACCAGAGAGACCTTGCCGTCGATGACACCGAATTCAAACTTGGTGTCAGCCACGATGATTCCCCGTTCTGCCGCATAATCGCGGGCGGTGGAGTAGACTTTCAGAGAAAGGTCGCGGATCGCGGCAGCCTTTTCGGCACCGGCGATGCCCACAACGCCCTCAAAATCAATGGGCATGTCATGGTCGCCCACAGCGGCCTTTGTGGTGGGGGTGAAAAGAACCTCATCCAACTTTTCAGCCTGCTGATAACCGCTGCGGAGCTCAATGCCGCAGACCTTGCCGCTCTTCTGATAATCTTTCCAGCCGGAACCCACCAGATAACCGCGGACAACGCACTCAATGGGGATCACCTGAGCTTTGCGGACGATTAGAGAACGTCCCTGAAGATCCTTTGCATAAGGTTTCAGCTCTTCACGGGTGGTGACATCTGCACTCAGAAGATGATTGGGTACATCTTTGAGCAGACCAAACCAAAAGAGTGAGATCTGGGTCAGGACTTCGCCTTTGCGGGGCACGCCGCAGGGGAGTACCACGTCAAAAGCGCTGAGACGGTCCGTTGCAATAAAAAGCAGCGCGTCGCCCAGATCATAAACATCACGGACTTTGCCGCGGCTGAGAAGGGGGATCCCCGGCAGCGCGGTATCGATCAAAGCTCCACTGGCATCGTAGCGCATAGGTCAGACTCAGGCGTTGACAGCGATGATCTCAACGCGGGAATAACGCTGACGGTGACCGTGGGTACGGCGATAACCTTTGCGGCGTTTCATCTTGAAGGCGACGACCTTTTTGGCCTTGAGGACTTCGATGACTTTGCCGACAACCTTGGCACCGGCGACCACGGGGGTGCCGATGTTGAGTTTGCCGTCTTCGCCTTCGAGGGCAAGGACCTGATCAAAAATCACTTCTGCACCATCTTCCACGGGCAGTTTTTCCACTTCGACAATGTCGCCGGCTTTGACTTTAAGCTGCTTGCCGCCGCTCTGAATAATAGCGTTCATTTTCAACTCCTGTTTATTTGATTTACAAGATACACTGATATACAAGACTTATAATATAGCACCAGTCAACTGTTTTTGCAAGTGCAAAGTTATTAATTCCTTGAACTTTACCGTGAATTGCGTCCCAGATTGAACATTTCCACGTTCATCTCATGGAGCTTTTCAGGGAGATTTGCTTTCAGAGATTCAAGGAGCGTTTCAACCGGGATCTCTATATGATTGGAGATGGCCCCCAACATCATGGTATTCAGAGCCTTGGGATTCTGGAGCTTGTCAAGAGGCAGATCTTCGGGGGTGATGATGACGCCGCCGGCTTTGAGAACACCTTTGGCAACATCCACCTGACTTGCATCAAGAACAGCCAGTACGTCGGCTTCGCCGGCGGGAACCATGGGGCTTGCCACGCACTCGCCGTAACGGACTTCGCTGGAAACGGAACCGCCCCGCTGGCTCATGCCGTGGACTTCACTCTTTTTGACATCAAAACCGGCGCGGAACACAGCTTCGGCAAGAATGTCTGTGACCTTCAGAACGCCCTGTCCGCCCAGTCCGGCGACGACGATGTTGTGAATTCTGCTCATTTTTTCACCTCATAACTTTTTGCCTTGACTGCCGCCAGAATGCAGGGACGGCGGGCGATGATAACACTGGTGTCGTTGGAGCTCAAACGCTCCTGAAGCAACGCTTTGAATTTTTCATGTTCGGCGGTGGTGTCGATAATGTCCACATTGTCCACACCGATACCTTCCACGATCTTTTCGAGAGAAACCGCAGGAGCAGGGGTGTGATCCAGTTTTCTTCCGGTGGCAGGATTTTCCTGAAGTCCCGTCATGGCGGTGATGCTGTTGTCAAGAATAATGACCACATGACCGGTGGCAGGACGGTTGTAGACCATTTCCACAATGCCGTTGATACCGGTGTGGAGGAAAGTGGAGTCACCGATAACGCTGACGACTTTGCGGGCTTCGCTTTCAGGGAGCATTTTACGCATACCCAGACCCACGGTGACGCTGGCGCCCATGCAGACGCAGCTGTGGATGGCGTTGAAAGGAGGCATCACACCCAGAGTGTAGCAGCCGATATCGCCTGAAACGATGCAATCCAGATCCCGGAGCGCCTCAAAAGTCTTGCGGTGAGGGCAGCCCACACAGAGCTGCGGGGGCTTGCCGGGAGCCGCAGGGGGCTCTGGCGTGTTGTCGCCGGCGATCAGTTTGCGGACGCGGGTCACGTTGAGTTCTCCGAAACGGAACTCCTGATCCTTGCCTTCCACCTTGATGCCCATGGCATTGATGTTGTCAGCAAGGAAGTTGTCCCCTTCGTCGATGACGATGCACCGTTTGACAGAAGATACGAACTCTGCAATCAGTTTCTGAGGCAGGGGCCAGGTGAAACCGAGTTTCAGCACTGAAGCCTCAGGAGCGGCCTCGCGGACATGCTGGTAAGAGATCCCGGATGTGATGATACCCAGTTCCGTGCTGCTCTTGATGACCTTGTTCCATGAACCTTTTTCGTTGAGTTCAGCCATGGCTCCGAGATCTTTCCGCAGACGGCGGTGGGCAAGTTTTGCAAAGGCAGGAACCATGACGTTGGATTTGGGATCCTTGATGAATTCGGCTTTGCGGGGAGCAAGACCGGCTCCGTGACGGTTCAAAACACACTTGGAGTGACACACACGGGTGGTCATGCGGAACAGCACCGGGGAACGGAAGGTGTCTGCAAGACGGAAGGCTTCGATCAGGAAATCATAGCACTCCTGAGAGTCGGCAGGCTCAAACATGGGAACGCCGGCACTGACGGCATAGCGGCGGTTGTCCTGTTCGTTCTGGCTCGATGCCATGCCGGGATCGTCGGCGCTGATGACCACCACGCCGCCGGGGGTCCCGGAGTAGGCAATGGTGAAGAAGGGGTCTGCCGCCACGTTGAGTCCCACATGTTTCATGGTGACAAGAGTTCTGCCGTTGGCAAGAGCTGTACCGATACCCACTTCAAGGGCGCATTTTTCGTTGGGGGCCCATTCGGCGCTGCCGCCGAGACGGGCGAACTCATCAAGTATTTCTGATGACGGAGTACCGGGATATCCGCATCCCAGATCCACATGGCAGTCGATTGCCGCAAGTGCGACAGCCTCATTGCCGTTGACCAGCATTTTTTCAGACATGGTAAACCTCTTTTTTATATTTTCATATTATGAAAAAAACACAATCATCCTGTTAATATAGCATCATATCGTCGATAATGCCAATGAAAACCTGCCCCTGCAAATATTTTTTTCTTATTTTTGCCTTTCAGAAGAAGGAACATCGCTCCGGTTGATTCAGCGGCCTCTCTTTTTCAGAAGAGTGCAGAGTGACTCCAAATGTGCCGCAGCTTCTCCGGCATCCTGCTCAGAGGGGGGGCAGGATCGGTATTCACTGCGGTAGAACACTCTGACGATGGGGATGAGTTCTGCGGCGATATCACTTCTGAGTAAACCTGCGTATTCCAGAAGCTCTTCATTGCCGTGTCTGGGCATCCCCTTTATTTCAAGCAGGAGCAGCGCGCCCCGGCAGCTGTTTCTGATCGCCCTGACCGGACGGCGGAAATCCCGGCTGCGCCGGTATATCACTTGCAGTTTTATGAGTTTGAACCACCATCTCAAAAGAATGACCAACCCCATGGAAAGCAGCACCGTCAAAAGCAGAAGAGCGACGGCAAGAAGCAGACGTGTCCAGGAAGAGACGATATAGAGTGTAAAGTCAATGAGAGAGGTCTGGAATTTACGGAACAGCACCATGACCTGCACCCGCACTCTTGTGAGATCCAGCTTGCCCTGAGGAGCTTTTCCGGGGGCTTTCTCAGCCTCTTTTATATCCCCCTGTTTCAACTCTTCCCGGAGTTTGTCTCCGGCGGAGGCAAGTTCATCCAGAGTCTGTTCAATATTGCCGCCGTTTTGCTTTTTTCTTTCTTCGCTGATACGGAGCTTTTGTATATATTCAAGAGTATTGTCAGTCAATTCAGGAGGGCGGATCCGCCACTCCTCCCCGAAGGGGTCGCGCATTTTGCCCAGACCGGGAGGATAGGTCTCTGAGACGATAGAGGAAGGAGGCGTGGCATCAAAAGTCAGCCAGCCGAATTCCGGGATATAGATCTGGGTCCAGGCGTGTGCGTGATACTCATACACCTCAAAAAGCGAAGTCAGCGTATTGTAGTTGCCGGGGGAAAATCCGGTGGCGACCCTTGAAGGCAGACCGGCGCAGCGGGCAAGTACAGCCAAGGCAGACGCAAAGTATTCGCAGTGACCTTCTCCCAGATAAAAGAGAAAGTAATCAACACTTTCCCGGTGCCGGGGAGTGGGGGAAGCATGGAGCTTATAAGTGTAGTTGCTGCGGAGAAAGTTCCTGAGCGCCATCGCCTTGGCATAAGGAGTCGTGTGGTTTTCCGTCAGAGACAGCGCAAGCTGTTTCACTCTGAGAGAAATTTTTTCCCGGGGAAGATTGAGATAAATTTGTCTTCCGGAACGCTCAGGCCAGGAGATGGGGGCGGGTTTCCCGCCCTTATCCGGCGTTATGGCAGGAAGTGTACTCCGGGCTGTGAACTTGAAGGGAAAAACTGACGGAGGATTGTTCAGCTGCACTCCCCAGAAATGACTTGAGAAAGTAAGAGTGCTTCTGACAGTATCATCCGGGATAAATTCAGAGTACTGCCATGGAATTGCCAGTGATGCTGAAAAAAGTTTTTCCACAGAGTATGAAAGTTTGATCTGCTGCCCCTGGAGATCTCTGCCGCTTTTAAGAGTGTTGCGGCGCAAATGGGTGGATACACGCCAGTTGAGACCGTCGTAATGGTCATAAAGTCGCGCCAGATGATAAAGCTTCAGAGGCGATTTTACCTGAAAAAGCAGATCTTTGCCCATGGAACTTCCTCCGTCGCCCGGAATCATGGGGGCATTCGGTGGCGGTTGGGGAAGTGTGATACTTTTACCTTTTTCCGTTTTGCTCAGGGTCGTATTCTCTCCGGGGACCTCATCGTTGATCTTCTGTCCCTTCGGGCCGTTTTTCTGATTTCTGCCGGAGTTGAGCCACTCCTTGAGTTTCGGGGTCGCAAAAGATTCTCTGCCGGTGGAAAATGAGACAGGAATGAGTCCTTCAATGGTATTGTCGGTAAGGGGAATGAGCCCGAAAACAAAGTGAAAGGCAAGTCCCGTGATGATGAGCCAGATGAGGCAGAAGTGCCAGGTCCGGCGAAAAGTGCGGCGGGGGGTGGCAAGAAGCATGTCACCTGAAAGGAATCCGGTGCGATTGCGGAAAAGTATGATAAGTATCACTGCAAAGGCGGCTATGGTCAGATAAAGAGAAAGCAGCCGGGGGAGCAGAGCACCGTAGAGCAGCAGCAGTATGTCTATGAAAAGCAGATAGAAATAGCCTTTTGACTTTCCCGCTGTCAGAAATGTCAGGCTCCAGAGAGCCAGCGCCTCGACCAGCAGCTTGTCTGTGGGAACATCCTGTTTGAGACGGAGCGATATCCAGAAACATCCGGCGCCGAAAATACAACAGTTTAACAACATACGGCTCAGTATGTTGCAGTAGCGGTAAGGGACATACGCCAGAAGTGAAAGAGGCAGTACCAATGCTGTTACTGCAATGGTGTAATGCACATGTCCATGCATGACCAGTGCGGTGGAAATGCTCAGAAAACTCAACAGAGCATACCATAAATGCGCCGGATGGCGGGGCACTTTGTGATTGAGCTCAATGCCAGACAGCAGAGCCTTAAACTTTTTCCAGATCATCATCCCAGTACAAGAGCTCCGCTAAAGATGAATTGAAGTCGAGAACAAACATGTCGTTTTCTGTCGGCAGCTGCCGGGATTTGGGGGGCAGCTCTCTGATGATATCCGGCTCAACAGGAGGAAAATTTTCCGGCGGGGCATAGAGCCAGTTAACGTGAACGCCAGTCTCTCTGAGCTGATTTACCAGTTGGGTCAGAAGTTCTGTGACACTCATGGTCAAAAGGAAAACAGTATCCCCGGGGCGGATATATTCGATCGTGTCGCACAGAATTTCTCCGGTATCGCTGTCGCACGGGCGCAGCTCGGTGAGAGCCTCAAGGATTTTGTTCCGCAAGCCTGAGGAATCACCTGAAAAATAGAGCCGCGAATGATCTTCCAACTCTGAAATAAAGGTCAGCCGGCAGTAACGGCGGCTCAGGGTGTCGCTGATGGAAGCGGCGGCGCTGACCAGATGTTCAAAGTTATTGTCTACGTCATCCTGGCCCACATGGTTGATGCTGCTGTCAAGATAAATGTGGATGCGTTCTGTGACGCTTGCTTCAAACTCCTTGACCATGAGCCGGTTTCTGGCGGCGCTGCCCCGCCAGTAAATATGCTGCAGGGCATCTCCTGTCCGGTAGGGACGGATCCCGAAAAAGTCGCCTCCGATACCGGCAAATCCCAGAAGTCGGCCTTCACCTCCGTCTGAGTGGCGGTGCGAAGAAGCCACCGGCAGATGTTCCAGAAACTCTATGCGCGGGGGAATGGTGATTTCTCCCGGCAGATGAAAGTGTTTGCTGCGGCGGAAAAATCCGCAGGGATCACCGGAAATTACGGTCACTTTGTCAAGAGTATAATGTCCCCGTATATCGGCGTGTATCTTACGCCTGAGGAGACAGCTTTCGCCGGGAGCCAGAGGCGGCACGGCGGCGAGGCTTTGTTTTTTAAGAGAAAATGCCACTGTCTCTTTTATCACAAGGACATGCCGGTAGAAGATGGAACAGTTGGTGATCCGCAGGGGGAGAATGGCAGTGGAGTTGCCGGGAGCATCTGCCGCACTGAGTCTTTCCAGACGGATGAAGAGAAAAGAGAACTGTGCCATGAAAAACGCGCTGATCCAGATACCGGCAAGAATGGAGGCACAGAGAGCGGTCATGAGACCGACGTTCATGAATGCAACTCCCCCTGCAGCGCAGGTCAGCAGCAGAAATATCAATCCACCATGTGTGGGGCGGGCAAGCAGCATAGCAGTTTCAGCGGTTTGTTTCCGGGATCTTTATCTTGGACACAATGTCAGAAAGAACATTTTCCACACTCTTCCACTGGGCCTTCCAGCGCAGTTTGATGCAGAGACGGTGGGCGAGGACGACCTGGTAAAGACGGGTGACATCCTGAGGTGTTACATAGTCCCTTTCTTCACATGCAGCCAGACTCTGACAGGCACGCATCAGAGCCAGTGTCGCCCGTGGACTGCATCCATTGACCAGAGCTTCGTGGTGCCGGGTGGCATCGGCGATGGCGATGATATAGGACTTGATGGCATCAGAAACCTCTATTTGACGGACCAGAGACTGGGCACGGACCACATCGTTGGCGCGGACAACGCTTGAAATCGTATTGAGCATATTGCCGCTGCGGGAGCCGGAAAGGATCTCAAGTTCGGCCTCAGGGGCGGGATAACCGATGGAAAGACGCATCATGAAACGGTCAAGCTGTGGTTCAGGAAGAGGATAAGTGCCGTGATAATCTTCAGGGTTTTGAGTGGCAATGACAAAAAACGGTTTTGGCAGGATCCTTGTTTCGCCGTCAATGGTCACAGCACTTTCAGACATACACTCCAGCAGACTGGACTGGGTGCGGGGCGTTGTCCGGTTGATCTCATCCGCAAGGATCACGTTTCCGAAGATGGGACCCGGAACAAAGCGGAAGGTGCCGGAACCGGTATCATACATGTTCATGCCGGTGATGTCTGACGGCATCATATCCGGCGTGAACTGGATCCGGCGGTAGCGGGAGAAAATGGATTTTGCAAGCGCCTGTGCCAACACACTTTTACCCACGCCGGGAGCATCTTCAAGAAGCAGATGACCGTCCGCAAGAAGACAGACAAGAAGATTGCGGATCGTCTCAGGTTTACCTTTGAAGACTTTGGAAATGTTTTCTTCAAGACGGCAGACAAGTTTTTTCAGTGCCGCTCCCTCAAAGGAGGTTGTCCCTGAGACAGAGGCTTTATCCCCTGCTGCTGACGCATGAAAAACGATGACCATTTCGCCCAGCTGGATCACATCATTGTGACGCAGAACACGGGTGTGTTCGAGAATGTTTCCGTTGACAAAGCAGCCATCAGGGGCACCGCAGTCGCTGATGATGATATCTTTGCCGCTCGCCTGCAATTCAGCATGGCGCGGCGCAAGCATCCCTTTGGAATCAACAATATCGCATCCGGGATCGGAACCGATGAGTACCCGGGGAGAGTGCAATGTGAAATTTTCAGTAGTGAAATGATCATACTGAACAGTCAGAGTCGGTGAATTGTTCGATGCCATGGGGGAATAACTCCTCTTTGACTGAAATTTGAAAAAAGACTTAAAGCAGTGCCGTCATCTTGTTCATCTGCTTTTCAATGGATTCTACCAGCTTGAACTGGGTCCGGCAGCGATCAAGGTTGTGATCAGCACGGCGGGTCTTGAAATAGATATCACCGTCCAGATAGTCTGCGAGAAAGCGAATACCGATCTCAAGGGTGATCAGCTTGCCTGCAAAGGGCAGATTTTCATATTCGGCAGGGGTCAGGAAGTCGCTGGTCATATCCACATATCCCCTGTGGAGCGCCTCATACATCTCAAAACGCATTTCCACTTTAGAAAGGTCGGTTTCATCTTCTTCAGCCGGATTTGTACCGCTGCGGACAATGTCTCCGAAGTCGTAAAGTGAAAGTCCGGGCATGACCGTGTCGAGATCGATCATGCAGAGACCTTCGCCGGTAAGGTCGTCAATGAGGATGTTGTTGGCCTTTGTGTCGTTATGTGTGATACGTTCAGGAATGCTGCCTTCTTCAAAGAGTTTCAACAGTTTTGAACACTCTTCTTTGCGTGCCATGACAAAATCGATTTCTGCTGCCACATTTTTGACCCGTCCCACCTTATCAGCACGGATCGAGTTCTCAAGCGCCTCAAGGCGTTTGGGGGTGTTGTGAAAATGGGGGATCGTCTCATGGAGCCGTTTGCCGGGGAGATCAAGCAGATTGAGCTGGAACTCACCGATGGTTTGAGCAATTCTGAAGGCCTGTTCCGGTGTTTCAAGCACATCGTAGGCCCGGGCGTTGGCAATGAAAACATAAGCCCGCCAGCAATTGCCGCAGCGGTCATAGGTATAGGTTTTCCCGGCGGGCGTCCGGAGCAGCCGGATCGTCCGCCGGCGGGTTTCCACATGGGCGGCATGGATCTTCTCAAGCAGATGGGCAGTGACCCGGTCAAGGTTTTCCATGACCTGCTCCGGGTGACGGAACGCATTGTGGTTGATGCGCTGCAAAATGTAGTAGAGTCGCACTCCGCCCTGGTCAAAAGTCAACTGGTAGGTGTCATTGACGTGACCGCCCCCGAAAGGGACGCCCACCAGAAAATCACCGTAAACGATAAAATTATAGACAATGTCCCGGAGTTCTGCCTGTGTAAGACTCATTTGTTGTGCCGCCTTTTTTTTACCTTATGTTCAGAAAAGTTTGGCGGGATAAGCACCGGATTTGACCAGTTCGGCAAGAGCCGCCTGAACTGTGGGGCGATCCTCCCGGTAGGTGACACCGAACCAGCTGTCCTCACTGTGAAGCATGGCGATCTCAGCTTTGCCGGCGGAAATAAGGGAATCCACCACGCCGGGGAGATAAAATTCACTCTTCATCTCGGTGCCGCGGGCCTTGAGGAACTCAAGGAAAAGCGCTTCGATTTCCCCCACCATTTCGGGCATGAATCCCCAGGAGTTCATGGAAACATATTCGTTGCCGGTCAGCTCCACATCGGTACCGTCTTCCTGAGTACTGTAAACTTTGCCGTCTTTGCGGAAAATTTTTGTGTTTTCCACAACCTTGGTCAGAAGTCCGTCTGCTGAGGAGCAGATGCCCCGGGAAACAGATCCGTTTTCGCTGAGAGTGTTGGAAAGAACAAAACTGGCGATACATCCGCGCACCTTGCCGGGGGCGGGAGGATTGGTCAGATAAGCTGCCAGCTTTTTGTAGCTGTCGGCGCCGTAGAAGTCATCGGCATTGATAACGGCGAAGGGGCCGGTGAGAAGTTCACGGGCGGCGTAAACGGCGTGACCGGTGCCCCAGGGTTTTTCTCTGCCTTCGGGAACGGTGAATCCGCCAGGAAGATCGTTTTTATCCTGGAAAGCATATTCCAGTTTGATCTTGTCGGCGTAGCGGGAACCGATGACTTTTTTGAATTCTTCTTCAAAATCCCGGCGGATGATGAACACCACCCGGTTGAATCCGGCGCGCATGGCGTCATAGACGGAGTAGTCCATGACGGTCTCTCCGGAGGGACCGAGCTGATCGAGCTGTTTGAGTCCGCCGTAACGGCTGCCCATGCCGGCTGCCAGAACCAGAAGAGTAAGTTCCATTTTTTTTATTCTCCATTTATTGTATGATTGTTTTGCCCGGAAAGTTTTCCGGAGGAAAGTTCTTGCATTTCAGTTAATATAAAGCCTCATTCCGGATAAATCAAGGTTCTTTCGTCAAAATTAGCCAAAAGATGTGTTGAAAAAAGTCTGTGAAGGTGTTATATTATGAAACTATGGAAAACAACGAGAACAATTATATCATAAGTGTCAGAGAGGAAGCTGTCTGTCCCAAGTGCGGCGAAAAGCTGCAGCCGGTGGATCTGGAGTCCTTCCCCAACTGTCCCTATTGTGATTTTGAATTCACAAAAGACAATGCTCTTGAAGACTTTGTCCTTTCCCCTGTCATCAAGCGCTGGCTGCGGACCATGCACCAGAACTTCCCCAATTGAGATCCTATGGAACTGCCTCTGCATTTGATATTGGTCGCCGGAGGAAGCTCCCGGCGTTTCGGCTCCGGTGACAAACTGCTGGCTGATTTGAACGGGGCTCCGGTCTTTGTCCACGCTCTGCGCCGCCTGACCCCCGCTGTGACCGGAAAGTGTGTGATCGTGGTGCCGGAAGGGCGGAAAGCAGAGTTTCAGGAGGCGGCATTTCCTTTTGTCCGGGATCTGAAACTCATCTGGTGCGAAGGGGGTGCGTGCCGCAGTGAATCTGTCGCCAACGGTGTGGCGGCTCTGGGGGGAGTTCCCGGTATTGCTGCGGTCCATGACGGGGCGCGTCCTCTTGCCAATGTGACGCTTTTGAAACGGCTTTACGATGCGGCTCTGGTCACAGGAGCTGCTCTTCCGGGAAAGGCCGTTACCGATACGCTTTGGAAAAGTGACGGTGAAGTGCTTGACACGGTTGTGGCACGGGATGGACTTTTTGCTGTGGAAACACCTCAGCTTTTCAATCTTGAACTCTGGAAAAAGGCAAAGGAAAAATTTCCGGAAGAGGATCTGACCGATGATGCCGGACTGCTCCGCAAAGCCGGTTACCCTGTGGCGCTGGTCCTCAACCCCGAACCCAATATCAAACTGACCATCCCTTCCGATTTGGTGATCCTGCGGGCGCTGATTTGAGAGAAGAGGCAATTTCAAAACTCCTCAGAAAATTTAATTTTTCTCTGAGCATTGGTTTTTTTCTGCGGAAAAAGCAATACTGTCAAGCAGAACCCGTTCTCCTTCAAATTTCATTCTCGCAAAAATTTTCCAGCTGCCTGTATGGCTGTTTTCTTTTCTCAATTTGGAAAACACCGGTGTGGGCATCACAAACCAGTCGCTGTGTACTGCAAATTCAATTTTTTCAGCTGCGGAGGGGATCTGTACTGTGTTGATATAATACCAGTTCCACTTCTCCTTTTTTCCCGGTTCAGGTGCGATGAATTTCCGCCACAGATGTTTGCGTAACTTGTAAGAATAAAAGCAGAATTCGATCCTGCCGTCTTTCAGGGGGATTCTGCATATTTCTATGGATGGTGCAGAGAAATCCTGAGAGAGCTTTTGTTTTTTTGTCGAAAGACGGAACTCCTTTGTTCTGAAAATAAAATGTTTTTTTCCTGAAAAAAGCGGGGAACTTTCCGGGGGGACCTTGGCAAAAATGACCCTGTCAAACCAGATCCCGTCAGGATCTCCGGAGCCTTTTACATAGGCGGGCCCTTTGAATTTCAAAGAAACGAAAAAGTCATACAGAGCCTTATCATCCTGTGCCTGATAGGTGCTGCGCATGGCGGAAGAGGCGTTGAATGCCCAGGTCCAGTGTCCGTAAAGCCGTGGTTTTGCAGATGGTGCCGGGATCCGGGTGCGGCCGATGTAATACAGATGATATTTGCCGTCCCCGTGAATTTCCTCATGCTTGAACAGCTTCCGGAGCCTGTGGGTTCTGATGCTGTAATCGTAGATCCCGATTTCCATGGGTTTTGTGTGGAGTTGACTGTTGAATTTTGGATGCCGCGGATGAGTCAACCCCAGATATTGCGCCTTACCGCGGAGAGCTTCCGGGTCATTGACCACTGTCCCGGCGGCATCCTGCATGGTGCCGGCAGAAAACTGACGGAGCGCCCGGTGAGAAAGCTCCGGAGGTGCAGGAACGGGATTTCTGAGATCGTTCAGAAGTGTTTGAACAACACGGCGAGTTTCAGCCAGTCGTTTGCCGTTGTAATGTTCGGGGACAAAGTATTTTTGAAAAGCATTTTCAAGAGCTTTCTCAAGACGGTCAAAAACGGCATTTTTACTCATCTTGAGTTTCTTTTCAAGATCGGGAAGACGCTCCCACATGTTGAGAATGGCAAAATCAAGGGGGATGTACTCAAGCTCTATCCGCGTCTGCAACTCCGGCATTCCGGCGGTTTTTTTCATGGCGGCGTTGATATAAGTATTGATCGTGATCAGAAAATCTGTATCCAGATAGACAAGATCATGCTCCGGCACACTCCCCAGGGGGCGTTTTTCCTCTTCTGTGCGTTTTTTCAGATAGGCAGAGAAGGCCTTCATCTCAGACGCTGCGGGGCCGTAAAAACGGTCCATGAAATCGTTGATAAGTTTCCGGTCATCCTGAAAGGGATCATCCATGAGTTTTTCGGACAGATAAATATGAAGCGCGTAAAAGGAGTTGGGGAAGGGCATGTTCCGTAAATCATTGAATTCGCTTTCAATATTGACACGTTTGACTCCCAGTTTTTTGAAGTACCTGAAATTTTCAGCCATATACCAGAAATTTGCTGCCGGAACTGCAAAAAGACGGGCAAAACGGCGGTGATAAAGCCATACGCTCAGGTTGGGGGTGAGGCTGCTCCATGCCTCGTAGATCTGCCGGGTTTTCCGGTTGCTTGCTGAGCTGATTGGACGCATCGTGTCGCATGGACCGTTCATCAATTCATGTCCCAGCAGGGCGATCCGGATCATTACATTGGATGCAGGCTTGATATTCTGAGGCGGCTCTTCTGTAAAGGTATAAGCGAAAGTCTGAAAGGTGATATGAGGAGCTGCAGAAGCAATATCATTGACGAAATCCAGCATGACTCCACTGTATGTCCTGTATTTGGCAAGCAGTCGGGAACAAGAGGCGCAAACGCAGAAACTGCCGTTGTCATTGTGAGACAGATCAATCAGAAAAGAACGGGGAATGCCTTTTTTATCTGCGTGTGCGTTGCTTTGGGCTATTTCAGCAAGAATGTTTTTCTTGACAAGTCTGCGGACTTCCGGATGGCTCAGGCAAATTTGGCCGGGACCGGCGCTGCTTACGGCACGCTCATATTGACCGGATCTGTTGAGAGAAAAATATTCTTTTTTGTCTTCAGGGAAATTCCTGCTCCAATAGTAGAAACTGTGGCAGGAGGGACCTATTATACGTTGTTCCCGGTATTCGTAAAGCGTTTTTCCTTCTTCTGCATCCACCGATTTATCACCCAGAAACGCATAACCGCCATTTTGTTTGTTCCATATCCGGCGCCGCGCCATTCCGTCATGCGCCCAGAATCCGCCGGTGTTGATGCGGTAGGAAAATGCAGGCGCTCTGCGGAATTTCCGGCCGTGGGGAACTGTAATGGAGGAACTCTCCGGAATATCCAGAACGCCCACGTCAAAGTAACGGCAGTTGCCGAAAAGTTCCAGAAATTCGGTGATCCCGTAAAGGAGTCCCCGGGGAGCTGTACCGGAGATCCTGACCACTTTTTCTGAAAGGGATTCAATACACCATTCTTCAAATTTCATCGGTGCAGAAGAAAGAATGACGGCGGGACTTTTACCGTCATATTCTTTTTTATCAATGATCCTGATTTGGGTTTTGAAGATCCTGCTCAGAGTATCAGCCAGAAGTGCGGCTCCTGTTTTTTCCGGAGCAGTGGAAAGTTTATCAGCAACGATCACACTTTTTCCGGTAATGACCGCTCCGGGAAGTGTCAGTAAGTGCAGTATGCAAAAAGTGAGTATGACAGAAAATTTGAGCTTGGCGTGCATATATTGTATCCCGGTGATATTTTAAGGTTTTGTTGATTTTGTAAGTTCTGTTGCATCCCAGACATTGAATTCAAATACTGTGGAACGGGGTTTTGTGTAAATAAAGTCGTTGGATTCCACATGTCCGTCAACCATCAGCTGGTTCATATTTCTACCGTGGGCTCCTGAATAACCGATACTTTCTTCAAGGAAATTGGTACTGGCTCCCCAGCCGGAACTCAGGGAATATTTTTTTTGCATCTGGCATCCCCGCCACCCATCCCAGAAGATCATCGCTTTTGAACTGTTCCTGCTGATCCTTGAAAGTTTTCCGACCAGTGTACCTACGCCGCCGTAGTACGTCAATGTGCCGTCACCGGGATCCGGACCGCCGAACCAGGAGTTGTAAGTATAATCCTGCAACCAGTAACCGTTGACGCCGGTTGCGCTGGTCCGCTGATGGATCGTTGCCTGCGGGCAGAGAAATTCACGGGCGATGTTTACATTTGCAACTTCGTTGATGGAGGGAGGGAAGGCTTGAGTTACCACCTTGAGCGAGAGGTTGAGTTCATTTCTTGTGATGGCGTAGATCCCGAATTTCCGTGAAGGAATGGGGGCGTCATTGTTGGAAGAACAGTATTGAGTAAAAGCAAGGCCCAGTTGTTTCAACTGGTTGGTGCAAGTGATCGCCTTTGCACGATCCCTTGCCTGCTGTAAGGCAGGAAGGAGCATGGCGGCAAGAATGGCGATGATGGCGATGACAACCAACAGTTCAATCAGCGTGAACGCTGATTGAGTGAAGATGTGAAGATGTGAAGAGCTTTTTTGGCATTCGCCAAAAAAGCGTGAAGTGCGCCCTGTCGGGCGTAAGGATGTGTCGTTTTTATTTTTTGAAAAACAGTTCTGTTGTGCAGTGGTAACCAACAGTTCAATCAGCGTGAACGCTGATTGAGTGAAGATGTGAAGGTGTGAAGAGTTTGCCTGCGGCAAACGTGAAGTGCGCCCTGTCGGGCGTAAGGATGTGTCGTTTTTATGAATTTTTTTGAGGCAATACAACGGCCAAACACATATTTGAGAAGTTTTGCACAACAGCAGCTCAATCAGAGGGCGAAATTTGAAACGGATATTAAAGGGTGACATAAAAATACTCCTGTGTAATTACCGGGGATGAATAGGTTCTGCCGGCTCGCATTTGGGACAATCCCAGGCAAACTCCCCTTCGGCAGGGGCGGCCCAGCGGACGGCGTTGCTGATGACTTTCAACACATTCTTATCGTAGTAGGTCGGGAATGTTTCATGGCCCGGCTGGAAATAGAAGATCCGACCGCTGCCGCGTTGGAACGTTACGCCGGAACGGAAAACATCTCCGCCTTGAAACCAGGACATGAAGATGATCTTGCCATCATCGGGGATCCCGAAGGGCTCTCCGTACATTTCTTCATGTTCCAATGCAAAAGTTTGCGGTACTCCTCTGGCAATGGGATGACTGGGTGCCGCTACCCAAAGCCGTTCCTTTTCTCCAACCTGCCGCCAGCGCAGAGAACAGGAACTGCCCAGCATGGCACTGAAGATTTTTGAATTGTGACCGGAGTGGAGAACGATCAATCCCATCCCCCGGAGAACCCGGGTGCGGATTTTTGCGACAACTTCATCGCTGACTGCGCTGTGAGCGCGGTGTCCCCACCAAAGCAGAACATCTGTGGTATTGAGGAGTGCGTCAGTCAATCCATGTTCTGGTTCATCCAGTGTTGCACACCGGATCTCCAGATCTTCTGCGGCAATGCCTCCGGCAATGGCGCTGTGGATGCCCCGGGGATAAACAGATTTCACCGGTTCAATCTGCTCATGCCGGAATTCGTTCCAGATGGTGACCCGGATCATAATTCCTCCCTGTTTTCGTACACTTTGCGGAATGCTTTCTCAATGAAGGGAACCATTTCAGGATACTCCATGCCGGTATGGGATAAGGAGAACGCCTGTTCCCCCATGAAATCGGAGACCGGACACCCCGTGTTGCGGAAGTTGCGGCAGTTGAAAAGCATGTGCTTGTAAACAGGACCGTAGTTGCCGGTTGCAACCGGGATACCTTCAGAGTGAATGGCTGCGGCTGCTGTGCGGGCTTTTCCCCAGATGGCAGGATCAAGAATGATCTCAATAGCATAATATCCTTGGGGCGAGGCTTCTTTGCCGGGGGATTGCAGACGGACTCCGGGGATGTTTTCAAGTTCTTTCAAGGCGGCTGCAAATTTTTTCATACGTTCAATGCGTGCGGGGAGTTCCTTGAGCTGCCGTGAAAGCAGCAGCGCCGGAAAAGCAAGTCCGCGGTAGTTGTGACAAATCAAATCTGCGGGAGGCGCACTTTTGGCTGCTCCCTGGGGATCCAGACGGGAGTAACCGATGTGTTTGGCACGGTAAAGACGGTCAGAAAGTTCAAGATCATTGGTGATGCAGATGCCGCCTTCTCCGGAAGTCAGAGTCTTGGACTGTTGGAAACTGAAAGAGCCGATTGCTCCCCAGCTGCCCGCCCCTTTGCCGCGCCACTTGCCGCCCTGCATGTGGGCGCAATCCTCAAGGACGGCAATATTGTGAGCATCGGCGATCTCAATGATCCTGTCAAGGTTTGCCATGCTGCCGTAAAGATGGACAGGGATCACCACCCTTGTTTTCGGTGTGATGGCTTTTTCAAAGGCTTCTGGAGAAAGGCAGAGAGTGTCTTCTTCAATATCGGCAAAAACCGGGATGGCACCCACATAATGGACAGCCATGGCTGTGGCAATCCATGTCAGTCCCGGAACTATGACCTCATCGCCGGGACGGACACCCAGTGCCTGAAGCGCACACTCCAGAGTTACGGTACCGTTTGCCATGAATACGGCGTATTCAGCATTGTGATATTCTGCGAACTCCTGTTCAAATTTTTGCTCCATTTCGCTGTTGAAGGACCATTTGCCGGAAAGATAAAGATCTTTAAGCATTTCGGCAGTTTCCATATCAACGGGGGGCCAGGGAGCTCTTTTGTACTCTTTGGGGTCAATTACGGGAGTTCCGCCTTTGCATGCCAGCACTGACATAATGTTTTTCCTTTCACTTTTAATAGAGGCAATTTCAAAACTCCTCAAAATTGTCAAAGCGCCCTCGCTTCGATCTGATAAAGGGAGCGTTTTCGGCTGTTACCTTACAGGTAGCAACCTCAAACTACCCTTTACAGCTCTTTACGAATGGCATCTTTGTCATTTTTTGAATGACTTTTGAAATTACCTCAATAGAATGAATTTTCAACTGTTGTTTCTAATATAACTTGACATTTTTTTCATTGCAAGTATATTATATACATCATTAATAACATAATATTCATTAAAAATAACATTATGCTTACCAAGGAACAAATAGCGTTACTCGTTGACAGACAAAAGAAAACGCTTATTTCATCTCTGTTGCCCATATCTGTCAGAGAGGGGGATTTTTCAGAGGAAACAGAATGGCGTTCAGCTCATACCCAAATACATTACCGGCGTGAAGTGATGTATCTTCTTTCCGGGAATCATTCTGTAAGATTCAAGGAATCCGTTTATCCGGCGTCACCCGGAACTGTTCTGTTGTTGAATTCCCGTGAAAAGCACGATGCCGCTTATTTTCCGCAACCGGAAGAAAGCACTCATTTGTGGCTGATAATCCGCCCCAATTGTATAAATTGCCAGTGTGATAAATTTGTGGATGGTAAATTGAAGATCATGTTCCGGCACTTTTACAGAAACCGGGAACATATTGCCGAGATCAACCGTGTCTGGGATGCCGGAGCAAGAGGAATACTTTCACCGGCAACAGCCGTGTTTGCTCTTCTGGCGCATCTGGATCTGGTGATTTTTGACATTCTCAGAAGCGAGGATAAACAGAAACTGCACAGTTTTGATCATGGAATTGAGGCCGTTGAAAAAGCAAAATCTTATCTTGAAAGTACCAATGGAAAAAATTGTTCAATTGCCTTTTTGGCAGAACTGACCGGCTTCAGTGTCATGCACTTTCAACGGCTTTTCAAAAAACATGCCGGAATGACTGTGGGGGCATATACGGATCAAATACGGTTGCAGCGCTGTGATGAACTTAAAAACGTGTGTCTTCAAAAGGAAATTGCAGAAGAATTGGGATTTTCTTCTGTTGCTTCATTCTGCAATTGGCGCAAAAAAATGGAACGCCGCCGCAAGTGACGTTTGAAATACCCGGAAAAAAAGAGCCGCCGGAAATTTCCGGCGACTCTGCTGCAGAAGTTGAAAAATGGTTTTTCAATCCATCAAGGTGAGATTGTTGCGGTGGATCACCTCGTCGCCTGTTTCGTTGCCCAGGATCTTGTGGAGTTCATCAGAATTGACGCCTGCGATCTTGCGGCACTCAGCGGCGGAAAAGTTTACAAGTCCTCTGGCTATGACGGTGCCTTCGGCTGAGGCGATTTCCACAGTATCGCCACGCTTGAAGTCACCGATGACGGAGGTCATTCCTGAAGAAAGAAGACTTTTCCCTTTTTGCAGAAGTGCGTCAACAGCTCCGGCATCAACGACCACTCTCCCCGCGACGCGGCTGAAATAGCGCAGATAACGTTTTTTTCCGGGGATGCGTTCCCGGGGAGGGAAGAGAGTTCCCTCATCGGCGCCTGCCAGGATCTTTTTGAGAATCCCCTTTTTTCTGCCGTCGGCGATCCACAGATGGGCGCCCGCCGCCGTGGCAATGGAGGCAGCGATCAGCTTGGAACTCATGCCGCCCACAGAATAATCTGAGTTGTCAGTTCCTCCCGCAAGTGCTTTGACTGCCGCAGTCAGTTTGGGGACGATGGGGATCCTTGCTCCGAGGGTTCCGTCAGGATTCCGATCGCGCAAACCGTCTTCGGTGGTGAGGATCACGGCAAGTTCGGAACCGGTCAGAGAACAGAGAAGTCCCGCCAGTTTGTCGTTGTCCCCGAACTTCAGTTCTGCCACAGAAACAGGGTCATTTTCGTTGATGACAGGGAGCAGATCCTTTTCCCACAGAGCGTTGATACAGTTCATTACATTGAGATAACGGCTGCGGGAGTTCAAATCGGCGGCGGTCAGAAGCAGCTGAGCAGGGAGAAAGCCGTACTTTGCACACTCTTCGGCGTAGATCGCCATGAGCCGGGTCTGTCCCACGGCGGCGAGGGCCTGTTTTGCGGCAAGTTCTTTGGGACGGCGTTTGAGGTTGAGCAGTTCCATACCCATGCCCACGGCGCCGGAGCTGACCAGCAGTACTTTTTTGCCGGCTTGACGCAGATGGGCGATCCCCTCCACCAGAGCGGCGATGGATTCCCGGTCAGTCAGAAGCCGGGTACCGGCTTTGACGATGATCTGACGCGCCGATTCAACGGCTGTCTTTCTTGTTTCCAAATTTTCCATGATTCTCTTTTTTATAATGAATTTGAGTTTTTTTGTCGCTGCTGCCGTTTTTATTTCCCGGAGCATCTTTTCCGGAACGGCGTTTTTTCAGAACTTCGATTTGAGCGCGGCGTTCTGCCAGTCCCCGCTGGACCTGCAAAGGATTGCCGTCGGCATCTTTGCCTGTGTAGTACATGGCGGCGCCCATGGTCATGGGGAGCGGGATATAATCCTGAACCTGTTGAAGACTCCAGCGGTGACGGTTGAGAAAATCATCCACGATCTTCATATCCTTTCCTGTGCATCCGGGGAAGTTTGAAATGAAAAGGGGGATTATGTACTGTTCAAGGCCGTGTTCTTTGCTGATGATCTCAAAGCGCCGCATGAACTCATAGAATTCCTCTGCAGAGCTTTTACGCATGAGTTTCAGAACATTGGGCGAAAGATGTTCAGGAGCCACTTTAAGATGACCTGAAACATGGTGCCCGATCATTTCCTCCATAAGTTCCGGTTGTTTCAGAGCCAGATCCAGACGGACCCCGGAGTTGATGTAGACATGCTTTACTTTGGGGATCTTCATCAGAGAGCGCAGCAGTTCCACAGTGGCTTTGCCGTCGCAATGATAGTTGGGACAAATTTTCGGATAAAGGCAGCTGGCGCGGTGGCAGAGCTTGCATTTTTCCGGATCAGTGACGCTGCCGAATGTATTTCCGGCGGCGCCGCCCACATCTGAAATGGTCCCTTTGAAATGGGGCATGGCGGCAATGGAGGCAACTTCACGTTTGATGGACTCTTGAGTGCGGCTCATAACGGTTCTGCCCTGATGGGTCACAAGTCCGCAGAAGGCACAGGCGCCGGGACAGCCCCGGATCGCCTGAACAGAGTTTTCAATGGTGGCAAAAGCAGGGATGCGCTTTTTGTAGACCGGATGGGGACGGCGGGCATAGGGCAGTTCATGGACCAGATCCAGCTCCTCCGGTTTCAAGGGCAGGGGGGGCGCTTCAATGACCAGAAGCCGGTCGCCGTAACGCTGCACAAGGCCGCATCCGCGATAGGGGTTCATTTCTTCTTCCACAAGTTTTGTGGCGGTCATCAGGGCATCTTTACTCTTGAGCGTTTCTTCGTAAGAGGGCAGTTCCCGGTAGTTGGAGCAGTCAAAACTTTCGGCGGCTTTTTTACCGAGCAGCCGTGCCGTGCCCCGGATCCCCTCAAGAGACTTGCCGTCGCGGAAGCGGTTGAAAATTTCCGGCGTGGGACGCTCCCCCATACCGTAGACCAGTATTTCGGATTTCGCATCCACCAGCACAGAGGGGCGGATCTTGTCCTGCCAGTAGTCATAATGGGCAATGCGGCGCAAACTGGCTTCGATACCTCCCAGCATGACAGGAACTCCGGGGAACGCCTGCCGCGCCAGCTGAGCATACACGGTGGTGGCGTGGGGAGGACGTTTGCCGGGGATGTTGTCTTCTGAAAAAGCATCCTCCCGGCGCAGGCGTCTGCCCACGGTGTAAAGATTCACCATGGAGTCGATATTGCCCGAGGTCACGCCGATGCCGATACGGGGACGCCCCATGGCACGGAGTGATTCCGGGGTACTCCAATCGGGCTGGGCGGCAATGCCCACCCGGTAACCGTGATGTTCAAGAAGTCTGCCGATAATGGCGACACCGAAAGAGGGATGGTCGACATAGCAGTCTCCGGTGATGAGCAGGATATCCAGCTCATCCCAGCCCAGAGCTTCCATTTCGGCTCTTGTCATGGGAAGAAAGGGGGCGCTCATTTTTTCTCCGGCATCAACCCGGAAAAAGGTATCTTTTTCGGGGAGGTAAAGGCTTTGGGGCCAATGTATTTGAAATTTACGCGCTCTTCAACGGTGGAAGCTGAGTGGAAAAGCGGTTTGACGGTGAGTTTTTCGTACTCTCCTTCTTTTACCACCACCTCTTTGCGGTCAAGCATGAAGATCAGAGTGTACCTTTTTTGGGAACCGAAGGCAGGCGTTTCGATGTGTTTCCAGTTTTTGCCGGCTGAAGAGGCAAGACTGATGGTGCTGCCATCTTTCTGAAGTGCGATGCAATGGTAGTTTTTACCGAAGATAGTGATGGCATAGTCGTGGATGCTGATGCTTCTGTCCTCATCCGGCAGAAAGGTCAATGACGCAAAAACGGCATCCGTCGGAAGATCCTGAAAAACAGGAGCCTTTATCTGTTTCATACCCGAAGGTGCTGTCGTGGAAAGTTCGGCGCAAAGAACCTTCCCCCCGCGGAAATCAACTGTTCCTCCGCAGAGGAATGACGCCGTGAGCAGTAAGACGAGGAATATTCTCATAGTTTACAGCTTTCAGAAGATGATTGTCAATTGAATAAGGAAAGCCGGAAAAAGGACGCTTTCAGGTCGTCCTCTTCCCGGCTTGAGCTGGAAAATTCCTGCTGAATCAATTATTCAACAGTGATGGCGCTGCAGGGGCAGGCGTCAACGCAGGCACCGCAGCTCACGCAGGAATCCTCAACGACCACAGCCTTGTCGCCTTCGATCTTGATAGCTTCGGCGGGGCAGGCATCCACACAGGCGCCGCATCCGGCGCAGGTATCTTTGTCAATTTTAGCAGCCATTTTCTAATTCTCCTTATTTTTTTGAGGGATGTATATAATATACTGCCTGAGGGGAATTTTTTCAAGTCCATTTCTCTGAAATTTTCCCCCAGAGCCGGGAAATCATCAAAACTTCCACCTGGATCCCCTGCCGGTTTTGGGAAATTTACTTTGACGTCAGGGAGAAATAGTAGCTGCTTCTCCCTTTCAGCTCCCCATTGGAACGGTTGTGGACACTGCCTGAAACGGTGACATAATTGGACGTGTGATTATGCCGCCATGCGTAGGAGTTTAATGGGTTGGATGAGTTGAAAAGATAATAATGATCCGGGGCATCAATAGCAAATACTTTGCGTCCGGGGGAAATGATCTCAGTGATTTTTACGTTTCCCAGACGGTTCCTTTCCCAAAGGTAGTAACGTCCGGAGTAGTTGATGGTAAGATAACTGCCGACAGTTGAGGTTCCGTGTTTCGGCTCTTTGACAGGACATTCAAAGTGGATGGGGTTTTCAACCTTATACCAGTAGGTGTAAGTATTGTTTTCAGGACGGGTTCCGAGATAGGTTGACAGACGGCAGATCCAGGCAGGATGCTCTTTGCTGACGGTGCCTGAGTATATGGTTCCTCCGGCATTGGTGAAAACCGTATAATCCCGATTGTCTGCGATATACATGTTGTGAGCCGTGCCGATTGATTTCAGACGGTTCTGACAGCTTGACATGGCGGCTCTGCTCCGCGCCTGCTGCAAAGCGGGCAGCAGCATGGCGGCAAGGATCGCAATGATGGCGATGACGACAAGAAGTTCGATCAGCGTGAACGCTGATTGAGTGAAGCACGGCTTCGCCGTATGAAGATGTGAAGAGTTTGACTTTGTCAAACGTGAAGTGCGCCCTGACGGGCGTAAGAAAGTGTCGTTTTTCATTTTTTTAATACACCTCTGTTGTGCAGCAGTCGCCGGAAGTCTGATCAAAGTGAATTTTCCAGAGTGCATGGTTTTATCAAATGTCATTTTTACCTCTGATGGGGAACCAGAAATAACAGTAATAAAGTTTTGCTGAGTTGGAGTGGTCTTTCATGGGGATCTTTTTGATGGGGACCATTTCCACATGTCCATCGCAGAAAGCTACATTGAACGCTCCCTGGAGTACCGGGAGAGCATAGTAGTTTTCAGGCACCATGCCGCCGTTGTGCACCGCAACAGGAAAAGTTCCGGCAGAACCGGCAGAGTCTGTGTAATAAGAACGCTCTCTGGCGCCTTCACTGTAATAACAGGTCTTTGTCGGTTGTTTGACTCTTGAGACAGTGGCAATATAAGTATCTGTTGCACAGCGGCTCAGATTCAAACTTTGGCCGATCCCGTGACGGCTGTTTGAGTTGCTCAAGACGATTTTTTCAAAGCGCTGTCTGCCGTTCACTGCGGGACAGGCGAATTTGCTGGTTTCAAAAGGTACCCGGGTGCTTTGGTACCAGCCGCCGATGGGGGGGCGTTCATCAATCCCCAGATAGGGGGTCAACATGCCATTGTCCTTGCCGCCGCTCAGGGCTGAACGGGTGGATCCCTTGGAACTGGCACAGTTGTAAAGCATGGTGTAGTAACCCTTGTTGTCATCATTATACATAAGTCCTGCTTTGCCGACGGTGCCGAAGTTATTGGCGCAATGGGTGGCATGTGCTCTGCCCCGCGCCTGCTGCAAGGCGGGCAGCAGCATGGCGGCAAGGATCGCGATAATGGCGATGACGACAAGAAGCTCTATTAAGGTGAAGCTGTACAGCTTCACCTGCCCATGGGCAGGTGAAAGACCTTCTTCTTTGCCATAAACACGATCACAGCAGAGATGGGATCTTTTCACCAGAAGTTCGATCAGCGTGAACGCTGATTGAGTGAAGATGTGATGATGTGCATTTTTATCTTCTGAAAAACAGTTCTGTTGTGCAGAAGTAACCGGAAGCTTGACTGAAGAGCAGCTTGATTTTTTCATGATTTTTTACCAGTTGTCGTTAGTTTTATCTCCGCGCCAGAAGGTGCGCTCTGCGCTTGAGGGGAATTGACCGAAATTCATAAGTTTAACATCTCCGGACCAGAAAAGAACATGGGTCTTGCCGCTGTGATGTGTCGCCATTCTGCCTACGAAGTCGTTGTACTGGAACCCCGCATTGTTTTTTACCGTTTCGGCAATAACAGCGACCCGGTGGGGCTTTTTGCAGCGGTTGATGGAAACGGTTCTTACATAGGAGTAGGTGTTGATCCCCAGAAAGTGTTTATTCTCTCCCCACTGGTCGGGAGCATGTTCTCTGGAATCCCGCGCCGGACACATGAATTTGCTGCGGGAGTATCTCTGGGCGTTGTTGGGGTAGTGTATGCCTCCCAGGAGACCCTGACCTGTCAGGTTTGTGTTGGAAATTCCGAGATACTGTCCCAGCATTCCGGTTTTCCTGGAGGTGGTACCGGCTCCTCCCCATTCGTAATACCATGCTGCCGTACTGTCAGAGGATTTGGAACCGTTCCAGTAGCGCAAGTTGCATCCCTTGTTGTCATCGGTGTAGTGGTTCAGGGCATACCCGAAACTTTTGAAGTTGTTCAGACAGGCGGCAGTTTGCGCTCTGCTTTTTGCCTGCTGCAAGGCGGGCAGCAGCATGGCGGCGAGAATGGCGATGATGGCGATCACAACGAGAAGTTCAATCAGGGTGAAGCAGTACTGCTTCACCTGTCCTTGGACAGGTGAATAAATCTTTCCTGAGCCATAAGTATGATTACAGCCGAAATGTGATTTTTTTTCCGGAAGTTCAATCAGTGTGAAATTTTTCTTTACCATAGCGTTGGCAACTCCTTTTGTGTCAAAACTCAAGTGACATCTAAATATACACTCCTTTTTTTTGAATGTCAAGAACTGTTTTTGATGAACTTTCTTTTTTTT
Source organism: Lentisphaeria bacterium (assembly GCA_017507125.1). GTDB lineage: Bacteria > Verrucomicrobiota > Lentisphaeria > Victivallales > Victivallaceae > UBA1784. The sequence continues at coordinate 10,273 of JAFWBQ010000098.1, read as the reverse complement.
TCAACACATCACTTGCGAAAAAAGTGAACTTGTATTATATTATATTAGAAGTACGCACGTGTAATAACTAAAATTTATGGAGAATTTCAGATGAGTATTCATCCTACTGCCGTTATTGCCGACGGTGCCGTCATCGGTGACGGTGTTGAGATCGGTCCTTTCGTTTATGTCGGTCCCCATGTGAAGATCGGTGACGGATGCCGTCTGCTGGCACACTGTGTCGTTGACGGTTACACCACCATGGGCGCCCGGAACACTGTTCACCCCTTCGCCACTCTGGGCGGTCCCGCTCAGGATCACGGCGTTGAACCCGGAACCGTTACCTATCTGCAGATCGGTGATGATAACGATTTCCGCGAAGGATTCACCGCTCATACCGGTACCAAACCCGAAACCTGCACTGTGATCGGCAATCACAATCTTTTCATGGCTCAGTCCCATGTGGCGCACAACTGTCAGATCGGCAACAATGTCATTTTTGTGAACAGTGCCTGTGCCGGCGGTTATGCTCAGGTTTTTGACAATGCCATTCTTTCCGGTCTGGTGGCGATCCACCAATTCTGCCGGGTGGGACGTTTTGTCATGATTTCCGGATGTTCCGCCTTCTCTCTCGATGTGCCTCCCTTTATGATTGCAGAAGGTCGTAACGGCGGCGTCAAGACCATCAACATCGTGGGACTTTCACGCGCCGGATTCTCAGCTGAATCCATCAAAAATATCAAGGATCTTTACAAAATCTACTACCGCAGCGGCCTTAACGCCGGCAAGGCTCTTGAAAAGATCAGAACTGAACTGCCCCAGACGCCTGAGGTGCTTGAGTTCCTTGATTTCTGCGCCAATACCAGGAAGGGTGTCGTTGCTCCCAATCGCGAAGGACGCCGGAGCTGATCAAATTATTCTGAAGGAGATTAAAAATGGTTGAAGCATTGAACAAAAATTCCGCTTTCACTCCCCGGCGCGGTCCGGTTGTGCTGGCGATCCTTGACGGCGTGGGTTTCGGCAAGTATGAAGACGGTGATGCCGTCAAAATGGCACGCACCCCTGTGCTGGATGCTCTTATGAAAAATGCTCCCTGCACCAGTTTGAAAGCTCACGGTACCGCCGTGGGTATGCCCTCTGATGCTGACATGGGCAACAGCGAAGTCGGTCACAACGCCATCGGCTGCGGACGGGTTTTCGCTCAGGGCGCAAAACTTGTGGAAGAGGCTGTGGAATCCGGCAAGCTCTTTGAAGGTACTGCCTGGAAAGAGGCTGTGGCTCAGGTTCTGGATAAAAACTCCACGCTGCACTTTATCGGACTTTTCTCTGACGGAAACGTCCACAGCAACATCTCTCACCTGAAAGGCATGGTTGAAAATGCCGCAAAAGCAGGTGTCAAAAAGGTCAGACTCCACATCCTGCTTGACGGTCGTGATGTGCCTGAGACCTCCGCTCTTGATTATGTGGATCCCTTTGAAGAGTTTCTCGCCGGGATCAACAAAGAGTATGCCGCTGACTACGCCATCGCCTCCGGCGGCGGACGCATGGTCATCACTATGGACCGCTACGGCGCCAACTGGAAGATGGTGGAAAACGGCTGGAAGACTCACGTTCTGGGTGAAGGCGATATGTACGCTTCTGCTCACGAAGCCATTGAGGATCTTCGCAAGAAGACCGGCGCCATCGACCAGGATCTGCCTGCCTTTGTCATTTCCAAAGACGGCAAGACTCCTCTGGGCACCATTGAGGACAACGACGCTGTGATCTACTTCAACTTCCGCGGCGACCGTGCCCTTGAGATCACCGAAGCCTTTGAGGCGGGCGCTGAATTTGACAAGTTTGACCGCAAACGTGTTCCCGCTGTCTACTATGCCGGTATGATGGAGTACGACGGCGACTTGCACGTCCCTGCCCACTATCTGGTGAATCCCCCCGAAATCGACCGGACCATGGATGAATACCTCTGTGCCTCAGGTATCAGCCAGCTGGCTGTGAGTGAGACCCAGAAATACGGTCATGTGACCTACTTCTTCAACGGCAACCGCTCCGGCAAGTTTGATGAGAAGCTGGATGAATACATGGAGATCCGTTCTGACGTGGTTCCTTTTGAACAGCGTCCCTGGATGAAGTGCGCTGAGATCACCGATGTGGTGGTGGACGCCATCGGTTCCGGCAAATACAAGATGATCCGCATGAACTTCCCCAATGGCGACATGGTCGGTCACACCGGCAACCTTGAAGCTGTCATCGTTTCTCTTGAAGCCCTTGACCTCTGTCTCGGACGCATCAAAGAGGCTGTTGACGCTGCCGGTGGTGTTCTCGTCATTTCTGCCGACCACGGCAACGCCGACGATATGTTTGAACACGGCAAAGACGGCAAGATCAAGGTTGACTCCGAAGGTCAGGCCGCCCGCAAGACCAGTCACTCCCTGAACCCTGTTCCCTGCATCGTTTACGATCCTGAGAACAAGGGCGAATATGCCTCTGAACTCCGTTCCGGACTGGGTATCAGTTCTCTGGCCGCTACCTGCATCGAGCTGCTGGGCTTCAAGGCTCCGGCTGACTACGATCCCAGCGTGCTGGTGATGAAATAAGAACTCCAGTTGTTTACGGACATAAAAAAACCTTGCGCTTTTAATGAGACGCAAGGTTTTTTTGTGGAGTGATTTTTTATTCAAGAGTGATTTTCATGACTCTGACACCGGTGTGGGTGCCGTAGGGGAAACCGGTGCATCTGACGGCGGTTATGCCGGTATTGAGATCCTGAGTGAAATCAATGGCTTCGTTGTTATCCATCCAGTGCGCGGAAAGGATCTTTTCTTTCAGATTGTCAATGGTGCGGAGTCCGGGGCCCTGAAGTCCCACAGTGACGTTGGCAAGCCCTGAGATACCGAGGTCATGGGCGAAATAGTAAAGATTCTTGCCGTTACGCAAAAGGATATCACGTCCCTGACACTTGAGAGAGGTATCCGGTTTGGGATCGTAAATGGCTTCGCCGAACCACTCCATCCACCGGGAAACCAGATTCAGAACGGCCTTTTCGTATTCGGGGATCCCGCCTTGGGGCGTGGGACCGAAATTCAAAAGAAAGTTTGCTCCGCAGCCCCGGCTGTGGCAGAGGCGCTCCACCACCTGCACCGGGGAAAGAAAATTGATGTCAGCTTTGCCGAGTCCCCAGTGGGCGTTCATGGTCTTGCACACTTCGGCTGCCACATATTTTTCCATGCCTTCACGGTCCATAGGTTTGGCGGCGTTGTTTTCGTAGGTGACGGAGTCGATTTCAGGATGTCCCATCTTGCCCAGTGCCACAAGTCCTGTATTGTTGACGATAATGGCTTCAGGCTGATGTTTGCGGATCATGCCGTAGAGGCGGTCCTCCTGCCAGTCAGAATTGGGGCGGGACCAGTTGCCGTCAAACCACAAGCCCCCGATCTTGCCGTAGTTTTTGCAGAGCAGCTCTACTGAGGCGTAAAGGTATTCCAGATACTCCTGAAATTCCTCTTCGCAGCAGACTTTTGTGTATACTGAAAAGCGCGAATCATCTCTGACGGTGTTTTTGCCTCTCCAGTACCAGTCCATGGTGGTGTGGTAGAAAAAGGGAACGATCCCGTGACGGCGGCAGGCTTCAACGTATTCTGCGATAAGGTCCCGTTTGGCGGGGGTATGGGGGGCGTCAAAGTCATTGAGTCCACAGGTGTCGTAGAGTGAGAATCCGTCGTGGTGGCGGGTGGTCAGCACGATATATTTCATACCTGTTTTTGCCGCAAGAGCGGCAATGGCGTCGGGATCAAAGTCACATGCAGTAAAGGTTTCTGCAAGTTTTTTATATTCGCCAAAGGGAATCTGGCGAAAATCCTGCACCCATTCACCGGCGCCGAGCTGGGAGTAAAGTCCCCAGTGGATAAACATTCCGAACCCCATTTTTTCAAATGCTGAAATACGCGCAGCAGGCTGTGGAAGAGACATGATTCACCTCTGATTTTTTAATCTTTTCATCTGCAGTTTTTTCTCTTTCTTCCGGCGGAAGACGATGACCGCTTTTTTGACAAAAATATATGTCAGGGGAGTCATGATCGCTGTAAGCAGCGCTCCGCCGATGAAGAAGGCAATAACAAGATCCCACCCCAAAGCAAGAAGAGAAGTGTAATTCTGCTTATGCAGAACATCACTCATTATATTGCATGTTTCCGTCCAGGTCAAACCGCCGCCCATGAGCTTGTTGCCCACCCAGCATTGGAGCGGATAGATGATAAGAATGGAAAAATGATTTGTAAAAAAAGTTCCGACAGAGGCTCCGATCTTGCTGCCTTTAAGCAAAATAGAGGTGGGGATGGAACAGATCAGCTGAAAGCCGAAAGGAATAAGACAGCCGTAGAACATACCGATTGCCCATCCTCTGGCGATGTATTCAGGAGAAGCCTTTTCCCGGACCATTTTCATGTATAACCGAAGCCGCATACGGCGTAATTTTGTTCTGATGCTCATGCAGATACTCCTATTCAGGATCAAATATAAAACTATCCTTATAATATGACATCTTTTCAGCAGTAAGTCAAGCCGAATTATTTTTTTTTGCTGTTTTTTCTCCCGGTAATTTTAAAAATGGTGTTTGCATTCTTTGCAGAAAGATTGATCCTGTGCAGCCGGGTGTCCCCCCATGCCGAATATGAATATTGTAAGAGCACTGAAAAAAAGCGCACCGGAGTTGTTCCTGATGCGCCTTTTGATATTTTACTCTGAAACAGATATTATTTTTTACCGGCCTTTATGAGAAGTTTTTCCGCCAGTTTGAGCATTTGCATACGGCATTGTTCCATGCCTTTCATATCGGAACCGGCACCTTTCCGGATGATGGCGTCAAGCTCCTTCTGCAAGGCGGCATCAGGCGTTTTTTTCAGCATGCTGCGGCAGAAAAGGGCCAGTTTGTAATCTTCCGCGCCCAGAGCATGAGCTTCTTCACGGCGTGAACTTACAAAAGTTCCCATATCCAGATCGGCATAAATACTGCCGTAATCGGCACGGCCGCCCTGTCCGTCTTCGGAGTTGAATCCGTCACGTCCGGCGTGAGCTTCCAGATGCCAGTAGGAGATCATGGAAGAAAATCCGTCACGGAAACTCTGCCAGTACTCTCTGCGGTAGATGTCAGGGGGAGTCGTTTTCTGATAAATACCGTAGGTCCAGATCTCCTGTTTCAGACTCTTTGCCGTTTTCAGCTGTTCTTTGCCCAGACCGGGACGGTAAAATTCAAAGACATCATAGACTTCAGAGAGTTTTTTCAGGGCACTGAACTCTTTGCGCTGCAAACTGTACGGATGGGGATTGACCATGGTTTTGAAATCCTTGCCCGCCTCTTTGATGTATTTACCTGAAATATATGCTTTGTGCATCTTGCTTTTGGGATTGTTGATGTCACCGTCAGGCTCGTCGATGGTGTAAAAGAAGATCCGGTCCCTGGTGATACCGTATTTCTTTTTCATGGTATCTGTAAAGTGGATGAGGAAACTTGTGAACCCTTTTTTCCATGCGGGAGAACCGAATTTAAAAGGGGGGCGCTTTCCGGCAACACGCATACCCCAGGCGTGCAGTTCAAGAACACATATCAGTTTGATGCGTTCTTTGGGGATCCCGAAGCGGATGGTGCTTTCAATAAGGCGCTCCATCTGGTGATAATTGCCGTAGGCGATGATGTTGCCCTGAGTGTCGGTCCGCGGGTAGACATCCATGCTTTCCTGCCCGAAGGCCGCGCCGGAGTAGACGACATTGAGCTCTTTTTCAGCAAGAAAACGCATCAGATTGTCGGAGGGCGCCCGGTTGGTGATCCAGGTGTAGTGGAACGAATCCAGTTTGATCTCTTTGAGGTCAACTCCGGTCACATTGAGTTCCACAGGGATCTCAATGGTGGTGAATCCGGAATAGGAGGGCTTGAGTACCATGATGTACTCATATTTTCCGGGTTTCATTCCTTTGGAACTGACCCGCATCCAAATCTGTTTGGAGTCATTGCCCGCTGTACGGAGCAGAGTATTGAGATGCAAAGGCAGCAGGGGATCGTGAACAGTTCCCCCGGCAATCAGCGGCAGAGCTTCAAAGAATTTTATATTCTTGTAGTGAGGACTGGCATCGCCATAGTGATTGTAGTTGAAGTGATTGTAAATCGTCTTCTTTTGCTTGCGGATCATGGAAAAGCATTTGAGCTGTCCGAGAAAAGGTTTGTTGGTCAGATTACTGAAAACAAATCCGGTGTAGGTGAAACTGTTCTGCGGCAGGGTCACTGTGATTTTTTCCAGGGGACGGGAAAGGGAGGATACCTGAATATCGTTTCCCCACTCAAATTCACTCTTCCAGATCAGATTGGGAGTACCGGAAAACTTCAGCTGGATGTAACGCAGCATCATGCGGTCAATGGCCGTTGAAAGAGAGGCAAAGGAGCTTTCACGATCCCCTTCGGCGTTGATACGTCTGGCGATGGCATCCAGTTCTCCGGCAATGGCTTTACGCAGCTCGGCTTTGCCTTTGATGGCGTTGAATTCCTGACGGCTTGCCTCAAATTTTTTCATGAGAGCCGTTTTGAAAGAGCCGAAGACGATCTGACGGAACTGGGCGGGGGTGTGGAAGGAACTCCCCACAGGCGCCCAGGTGGATTGTCCGCCGCCGGTTTTGCCGGTACGGGTGAAGTTGGCGGTGGAGATTTTGCCCTCAATATTGCCCGTAAGACCAAGCTCGCTGCGGGGAATGATGAATTCTGCTTCCCACCGGTTGGGGAAGGTGTGACTTTTGATCGTACTCTTACTTGTGAAAGTGCGGATGGAGGAACCGGGAGCTTTATATTTCATAGCAAACTTGCTGCCGGAAACATTGGCCATATATTGAAAATATTCCCGTTGTGCAGGATCCGGGCAGAAGAAGAACTCCACATAATCTCCTTCCCATACGGCACCGGGTTTTTTATAGAGAGTTGTTCCTTTGGCGATGGGGGATTTTACCCGGACGACAAGATTTTCGGCAGTAAGAGTGACAGTGGCACTGGCGGCGGCATCAAGGAATTTTTGCTCCGGACGGATGAAAGAGCCGAGAGCCTGCCCGGGACGGTCCAGAACGGTGAATTTACCGGTGTCGGTGATTTTGTTTTCAGCAACCAGCACGGCACCGGGGGAGTTTTCTGCCCCATCGGCGATGATGTCAGGCTCCTTGAAACGGTTCCAGATCTTGACATCATCCACCACGCCGTTGAGGGCACGGAAAATTTTTGAAGGATCTGCCATATCGTTTCCGAAGGTCAGGAGCGGGTAGCCGGAAGGGACTTTCCGCACAAGGCGGTTCATGCCCCAGGAGTCTTTATCTCTGATGGCGACCAATTCGCCGTCGAGCCAGATCTTGAGGGCGCCTTCATCCTGAGATGCCACCCGGACAGTGTAAAATCTCCCCGGTACAAAGTTCAGTGTCTTTGACGTGAGGAAAAGTTCTTCTTTTCCGGCAGTTTGAGTAAAACGGGCCTCAAGCCGGCTTTTGGGGGTGATTTTGAGAATAAATTGAGAACGGTTCCAGGAGTGCTTTGCGTAGCAGAGCAGGGCATTGCCCCTTTTGTTGTTAACGCCTTTATCAAGTTTGAACTTCATTTCAAAAGTGAAACTTTTCCAGTTGGCTGCCTGGGGAAACCAGGTGGAAATGCGCTTTTTATCCCCCAAAACCATGCCTTTGCCTTTGAATCCGGGGGCTGTTGCGGTGTAAAGGCGAAACTTCCCGTTGGTGGAAAGGTGACATTTCTTTTGCGCATCATATTTTTCAAAGTCCCAAACGCAGTATGGCGCCCCTGTCAATACGATGGTCAAAAGTGATGCGGCTGAAATGATTGTTTTTTTCATCTTTTATTCCTTCCAGAAAAATCTTGAACGTCTTTCCTTATCGCTGTCCCAGGCGAGGCTGGTGCTGCGGCCGACGATCACATTGCGTCTGCCGTCCTGTTTCAGAGAATACACGCCGCCTGCGAGATTGGCAATGTTGGAGACATTATTGTGATATGCCCAAACTATTGCGCTGTCGCTGGCGGGAGAGGCACTGGCTCCGATCGTGTAATATCCGGTGGTCCAACTGGAACCGATGGTATCAGCATGGTAGACTTTTTTTGCCGGATTCCGGACCTGTGACATCTTGGGCATGGATTTGGGTTTACCATTTTGAAGATGTTTTTGTTGTGCGAAACTCATGCCCAGAGGAACGCCATAGACATATCCCCAGTAAAGTTTGTAAAAAGCACTTCCTTTATCAATAGTGGAAGGGCAGAAGAAAATGGAACTTTTCGCAGTTTTATTCTCTCCCCAGTCCGGTACATAACCTATTTCGCGCCAGATTTGATAGGGCGCCGTGCGGATATACTTTGCGCCGTAGTTGTCTCCGGTCGCAGGTCTGTAATTGCCGTAGTAAAGGGCATGAGGCAATACCCAGTCGTTAAAATCACTGCAGTAAGTCTGGGCGAAAGTGGCGATCTGCTTCAGATTGCCCACACATTTGGTACTTTGCGCCCGCATACGGGCCTGCTGCAAGGCAGGCAGCAACATGGCGGCAAGAATGGCGATGATGGCAATAACGACCAGCAGTTCAATCAGCGTGAACGCTGATTGAGTGAAGATGTGAAGATGTGAAGAGTTTGCCTGCGGCAAACGTGAAGTGCGCCCTGACGGGCGTAAGGATGTGTCGTTTTTATAAATTATTTTGAGGTAATAAAACGGCAAAACCCTAACTTTGCAAGCAGCACTCACCAGAAGTTCAATCAGCGTGAACGCTGATTGAGTGAAGATGTGAAGGTGTGAAGAGCATTTTTGACTGTTGTCAAAAATGCGTGAAGTGCGCCCTGACGGGCGTAAGGATGTGCAGTTTTTATGAATTTTTTTGAGGCAATACAACGGTAAAACACCTATTTGACAAGTAGCACTCACCAGCAGTTCGATCAAGGTGAAAGAAGATCTGTTTTTTGGGGGGAGTGAAATGGGGAATTGATCTGTACTCATTACTTTTCCTCCGGAATTCAAGAGAAAGTTGATTTATCAGAAAATTGATACCACATACTTTACTATAACACCGCAGGAAAATATTTGCAATTCTTAAAAGGTGCATTATATTATCAATATGATGGGCATAAAATGAGAACCGCAGGTAAATCAATGAAACAATTTTTTTTCAAAGCAGTAGGAAGCGGACCGGGATGGCGGGAGGAGTTCTGGTTTTCCTCATCCCAGCGCCTCCTTGAAGGTGAGGTGATAATAACTGCTTACGGTGAAAGCCGGGTTTCGGACGGCTGTGATTTCAGGCGTTCACAGAAAAGCAAAGCCTGTTATCTGGAACTGATCTCCGAAGGTTCCGGATGGGTGACTTATTCTGACGGCAGCCGTTATCGTTTGACACCGGGGACACTTTATATACTTTCTTCCGGGAAACAGAGCCGCATCACCGTGCCGCCCGGCGGAAAACTTGTAAAAACAGTCATCGGGTTGTATAATTGCGCCTTACTCCAGCTGATGTTGAAAAACTCCATCATGGGGGCGGAATATGCCGTCAAACTGCCTCCTGAAAGCTCCTATCCTGAGCAGTTGAAAAAAATAGGTGAAATGGTCAAAAACACTCCTGAAGCGGAAGAACTTTCAACAGAGTGTTACCGTTTGCTCCTGTTGATTTCACACCATTATAAAAAGTATACAGAAACAAGCTCCTTGCAGGCGGTTTGCGACTATATGCAGGCACAAATAAACAACCGGATCTCGCTGGAAGATCTGGCTGCGGTCGCCAAATGTTCTCCCGTGACGCTGATCCGCAACTTCAAGGCCCATTTCGGATGTACGCCTATGCGCTATCTGATCGACTTGAGGCTGAATTCCGCCAGAACTCTGCTTCTGGAACGGCAGTTTCCCATCAAAGATATAGCCGTTTTATGCGGGTACCGCAGTCCTAAATTTTTTTCACGGGAGTACCGGAAAAAATTCGGGAAAGCTCCTTCTCTGGAAGAGTATACAATAGAATGATCCCGGTCTGTTTTTTATCAACTGAAGTTGCGGGATCCGGAACTTGAGAGGTTTTTTCCTTGACAAATCCCTTTTGCGGATGTATCTTTTGTTTTTGCTCTGTTCCCTTCATGGGTAGGTAAAATATTTTTTTACAAAAGACTTTTACAGACCGCTTTTTATTTTTGAGAACTCAAAAATGAAAAGCGTTACTGAAAAAGGTTTTCCGGCTTCGTTAAACTACGCCGTGACAAGGGGAAAAGGGGAGTTCAGTTTTCGATTCTCGCAGCTAGTTACAGCTG
>JAFWBQ010000097.1 GCA_017507125.1 Lentisphaeria bacterium | reverse complement strand
GGCAAGTTCCACGATATCCCTGCGTCTGCCTGAGGTGATCTTGCCGGAAACTCCTGAAACAAAGAGTATATCCTGTGCCGGGTGTGCTGCCGGCTTGAACCACTTTTTATGAGGAGTGACAAGTTCATGAGAGATATTTTCAAGCAGTTCAAGGGGGATATTCCAGAGTTTGATCATTTCATCTCTGAGCATCACTTTCCGGGAGATGTTTTTCCGGGATTCTTTCTGAAGAGTCAGTTTCAGATCATCCACATCAAGAAACTGTTCTTTTTTCTGACCGTTGAGGAAAAGGATACGCAGGAACGCCACATGTGAGGGAACAAAGAAACGGCGCTCAAATTTTTTCCATACGAAACTCTTCTGGCTCGCAAGAACGACCAGACGCTCCTTTTGAAGATATTTGCCGGATCTGTCGTAAAACTGGATGAATATACGGCTCAGACCGCCGCCGCCCACAGAGCGGGCGCGGAGAGAAAGAGTGTATTCTTTCTGGTGTTCAGGAAGAAAATTGAACATGGCGTACTTCTCAATTCTGAGAAATTTATTACCTGAGGATTCTTTTTGAACTCCCCCTTTGAAATTCCCCGTTTCCATATAAGGCATAAATGCAGGAACAGTGCTTTTCTTTGATGAGATCTGTTCCATGGAGCCGTTGCGGATCAAGGCTCCTTCTTCCGGGATATCCGGGACTTTGATCTTCCTGCCGGCGGAAACTCCTGTAAAGATGCGGCATTTCATGGTTACCGGACCGAACCAGCGTTTGTGAACGCGGTTGTATACAAAGTCACCCTTGAGTGAAAATTGTTCAGGGAAAATGTTTCTTCCGTGTGTCACTCCCGGAACTTTGATGACAAGAGTATTGCCTTTATGGAAAAAATCAAGGGGCTTATCCAATGCAATGACGCCGTTTTCCACAGGATAAACTGCAGTGGGGAGTTCCTTTCCGCTGCCGTTGAGTTCAACAGCGCGCCAGCTGTCTTCAAATTGACGGCGGAAGGTACAATCAAAAAACGTTCCCTGCGGAGTGGGAATACTGCGGAAAAACATTAAGCCGGCCTTGGGTTTGATGCGGCACATACGATCCACCTGAACGGGGAGTTCTCCTTTGAGTTTCCGGGCAGAAAGGGCAGATTTTTTCAAATCAGATGCCACATTGTCTGAAAAGCGGCATTCCACTCTGATATGTCTGGTTTTTCCCGGCTGAAGTGTGAGGATGGAGCTCAAATACTCCTGAGTATATCCCCCTTTGATGAGCCAGTTCAGGACGCCTGCTGTATCGTCGGCAGGGAAACGTTGGATGAAACCTGCTCCCGTTTTGTCGGCAACAGCAAGGGCGGTCACTGCCGGGAGCTTAACCGGAACGGAAGTTTCTCCGGGCATAATGGCTTCAAAACCTTTTGCCCCCGGATGGTAGTAAGTGTTGACCGCATCGCTGCTGCGCAGGAAACTCCTGGTGTAAAGTCCGATGGGAAACGGCTTGGAGCCGATGTTTGTGAAGCGGTAGTCAATGATGATATTGGCTTTCTTTGCAGAAAAAAAGTAACTTTTTTCCATACGCAGAGCGGGCATGACCCCGATACAGCTTGAAAAAGTCACTGTTGTTCCTCTTGGAGAAACGGTGTGCTCTTTGATTTGAAAGGCGATGCCGGCAGTTTCTGCCAGGCCCTGAGTCTGGGGGCCTGCATTCTGAGTGATCCGGTCTGTGAAAGAACCGTTCTTTTTGAATGCGGCAAGCCATCTTTTCCCTTTGACTGAAAGGGAGGTGATGACCGCTCCATCAGGAGAAAGTTCTGCTGTGATGGAAGGGGTTTTTACTTCAATGGCATTCAGTACCAGTGCGGTAAGAAACAGTGCGGTCAGAAAAATTTTCCAGTGATTCATTTTTTCAAAGTCCTTAAAATTATTTTCTGAATATACTTCTTATATATATTAATCCATCTGTGCCGGATTTGCAAGATGTAAAAAGAAAAGTTATGGAAAAATTAATAAATCAGCGCAGATCAGTGTTGAAATCAACACAGTTTTGTGGTATATTTATACACCATGAAGAACAAAGGAATACGCTTGGCAAAACAGGAAAAGGCACACAGTTATCTGCGCGCCCGCCTTTTGCTCCTTCAAGACGGCGCGCCGCTGCCCGGAATACGGAAGATGTGCGCCGAAAGCGGCTTGGGACGGATGGTGCTTGAGCAGCAGTTGACACTTGCAGAAGGGGAGGGATTGCTGATCCGCAAAGACCGCTCCGGGTATTACAGAACGACCCTTGCCGATGAGCGGAAAAAGTCTGAATTTGCTCTCAGGATCATGTGTTCTGATTGCGCTCTGGAACCTGTGGGGGATGCCGGGAACCCCAGTTATATCAGCAGGATCATCATTGAACTTTTTGATATCGCCCGGAAAAACGGTACACGATTGAAAATATGCAGAAGCAATGAAGAGATCCCGGAATCTGTTTCGGGCGTTTTTCTGCTTTCACCAGCTGATCTTGAAGAAAGTTCTTTCCTTGAAGAGCGCTTCCCCAGAACTGTCGCAGTTTCCGGCTGCGGCGGCAGAGTTGCTGTTTTTCCCCCTTACGGCAAACTGACCCGCGCCGCTTTGGAGCATCTCTCTTCTCTCGGACACCGCAAGATAGGCATTGTGCACCATAATCTGGATGTTGTGAACCGCTTTAATCCTCATCTTTTTGAGTATTATCGTTTTATGGCGGAAAGCGGATTGCAGGTACATCCGGGATTTGTGGTCTCGTATCCGGATGGTGAACGGTGCCGCCGGGAGTTGGGAGCCCTCTTTTCCTCCTCTTTGCGTCCCACGGCACTGATCACGCCGGGATGCTGGTACGCACTTGTATGCCGGGTGTTGAGAGAGCTGAAATTGAATATACCTTATCAGGTGTCGGTGCTGGTCATCGGCAAAGTGCCTGAAAAATCGGAGGACTCGCCTTTCCCCACCCGGTTTGAAGATTCACCGGAGTCATTGGCACGGATGGCGTGGGAGGTGATGTTGCATTATCCTGCCGGAGCTTTGCAGCTGACGCCGGAGCTTCAGCTCTTACCGGGGAAAAGCGTAATGGCATTGGAACATTGAGTTATTTGCGTTTCCGGAATGCAGTGGGGGAAAGACCGTTATTCATCCGGGAAAAGAAACGGGAAAAACTGTAAATGTCAGGGAATCCCAACTGGGCGGCGACTTCAGAAATGTTCCGCTCGGAGTAGTCCAGATAGCGTCTGGCGCGTTCGGCAAGTTCGTTGTCGATATAGGCTTTCAGGGGGATCCCGAACTTTGCCCGGATCACCCGGTTGAGGTAATCTCTTGAATAACCGCTGCGTTCGGCAAGCTCCTGGATCCGGACTCTTCCGCCGTTGCGGCTGATGAGAGAGTTGATAATGGAAATGATCTTGGGCAGTCCCGGATCATGACGTGTTCCATAGTGGAGCGCAAAAAGGTTCCCCAAAAGGAAGACGATGATTTTTTCAAACTCAGGCGGCAATTCCCTGAGGAGCCGGACGATTTCAGAAAGAAAATAGCTTTCTGCGGCACCCGGTGAGATCAATCCCACGGGCAGATCTGTAAAAGGAGTTTCCAATTTGAACTTTGCCGTGGCAAAAGCGATCCCGGAGTCTGCATAGATGAAACTGTGCCGGACTCCGGGAGGAACAAAAACCGCTGTCCCGGCAGGGATCTCGCACTCCCGGTCATCAAGATGTAATACAAATTGACCGGAAATGGCGATTTCAATTTGCCAGTAATCAGCGTGGATGTGGGCAGAAAGCTGTTCTATGGGAACATCTCTGCCCACAAATGAACCGTACAGGTATTTGACCTGAGGCGATTTGAAATCAGAAGCCATCTTATCTCAGAATGACAGGCATTCCGGAACGGCTTGAGGTGTAGACCGCCTGAATGAATTCAACTGCAAGTCTGCCGTCTTTTCCACTCAGAATAAGCTCTTCGCCATTGCGGATGGCACGGGCGAGGTTGTCCACATGGAGCATGTGGCCGCGGTAGTCAAAGTCCATGGCGGCGCTGGCTCCGCCGGAGGTTTTGGAGCCTTCTGCATACTTATTGCGGATCTCTTCATCTTCAGGGCGTTCCTCTGCGAAACACCAGCGGGCAAGAGTGTCTGCTTTCATAATGGCGCTGCCTTTGGTTCCGGTGATCTCGATGGTCACAGGGAAACCAGGCTGGCAGGCGGTGGAAACTTCAAGCGTACCGCTTGCGCCGTTGACATAGTCCATGCGGGCAAAGGCCGTATCCTCAACCTCAATATCATGGACAAAGTTGGCTGTGTGGCCGCAGACCTTTTTGATTTCTCCGCCGAGGTAAAGGAGCAAATCAACAGTGTGGCTGCCCTGATTCATCAGCGCACCACCGCCGTCAACGGCCCAGGTACCGCGCCATGAAGCGCTCTTGTAATAAGACTCATCACGGAACCAGAGCTGCTTGGCTGAAACGGAAACAAGTTTTCCGAAGCGTCCTTCATCAATGGCTTTGCGGATCTCAACCACTGCCCCTTTGAAACGGGACTGGAAGATGGCTGCCAGCAGTACTTGCTGCTCCTGACAGACACGGATCATGTCATCGATCTTTTCCAGAGTGATATCAAGAGGCTTTTCGCAGAGAATGTGTTTTCCGGCTTTGGCAGCCGCTACAACAGGATCGTGATGGAATCCGCTGGGGGTGGCAACGGTGACTGCTTCAAGTCCGGGAACTTTGAGGAACTCCTCAAAGGAGTCCACCGCAACAGCGTTGTATTTGGCTGCAAACTCCCGGGCACGCTCGGGAACGACATCGTAGACTGCAACCAGATTGGCAAATTCGCTGTTGGTGATCGCCATGGCGTGAGCAGCGGCAACAGCTCCGGTACCGATGATACCGAAACCGACTTTGTCAAAACTCATAATGTTCCTTCCTCTGCCGCGGGGGCAGGCAATTCAATGTTGATGATCCCCTCTCTGATACCCAGTCCGGGTTCTTCAAGGAAATCCAGTTTTACAACGCCGTTGCGTCTTTCAAAAAGTCCGGGATAGAACTTTTCATCAGGCAGCGAGGCGGCGGGGTAGAATTGAGGCGCATTGCACTCAACGCCCCGGATCGTTCCGGCGTATGCCGCAAGCTGGGTGTGGGCAAACATGGACATTCTGGGATTGGTCAGATCCTGAACCATAAGTTTCATGTCGTGAGCTTTTGCCCAGCAAAGTGAAAGAATGGCTCCGGCAAGGGTCTTGCAGCTCTTGAGAGCAACAGAGTCCCAGCCCAGTTCTCTGCCCATGCGGATGAAACGCCAGTCATGAGCGCTTTCATCCATGAAAAGCATTTTGCGCTCAGAAACGGAATGGACATCGATCCTGTTGGCTTCAAGATCGTAGGGAAAGGGCTGCTCCACATAAAGGAGTATGCCGTAAACCTCAGGCTCCTGAGCTTTCAGTTTGTCCAGAATGGCGTTCACATAGTCAGGATCGGTCACCATGCAGTTGAAATCCACCGAAAGATCTGTGACACCCAGTTTCAGGGCGATTTTACCCACAGCGGCGATGCGTTCATAATCCCAGGGCGCATCATTGCCCCGGAGTTTGATCTTGAGACACTTGAGACCATCGCGTTCGATCCAGTCTTCAAGGAGGACGGGGAATCCGTCATCAGGCTCATCACCGGTCAGTTCCTCTGCTGAAAGAGGATCTTTTCCTCCCACCAGATGCCAGACAGGGAGTTCTTTTTCGGGTTCAACGAAGAAGTCCTCAGGGTATTTCCCTGCGAATTTTTCCGCAGGCTCAAGGAACGCCGAAAGATCGGCATTCATATACTCCTTGTTGCAGGTACGGAAAAAGGGCTTGTTGACCAGTTTCCCGAAGGCGTCTGCCATGGCTGCATCAAAGGCTGCGGCACAGTTCAACGCTGCCAGATGAGGCAGTTCAATGGCGAACCCGGCATTGGCTTCTGCACGCAAAGGCTCAAGTTTTTCAGCCGTGAAGCCGGCGCTGAGTTCAATGGGGTGACCGTACTCCGTGAATTTGCCGTAAGCCTTGGCGATCCGGACGCAGAAATCCTCCATGCGTTTGCCCCGGTCCGGATCGGTTCCCGGCCAGGACCAGCCGGGGCTGAGAACACTTTCGCTCCAGCCTTCGGCTTTGCGTCCGTCACGGGATTCCACAAAGATCTGTACCCGGGCACAGGTGATGTCAGCCATTACCTGATTGCCGAATTTGATGGGGACCCGCATGGGGATCCGGGGCAGATAGAGCCTGACCCCGGTAATTTTGATGTCACTATTCTTCATCGCTGAAAATTACTTTTTCATCTGGATGATGACACCCATGGCCTTGTCGGGATGATCCAGCAGCAAATCGGCTGCGTCGCCCACATCGTTGATGTGGATGCGGTGGGTGGTCATGGGATCGACTTTGACCTTCTTTTCAACCATCAGCTGAATGAACTCACGCAGGTTGCGCTGAGTGGTGAACTGAACGAAAGCATCGGGATAATCTTTGCCGTATTCCCAGGCAGAGTCGTGATATCCGGCACCGGTACGGCTGGAAGCGCGGAAATCAAGGTTGCCGGACCAGGCACCGCCGCCGACTTCAACTTTGCATCCGCCGATGAGGACGATGTTGCCCATGGCGTGTCCGTCGGAAGAGACTTTCATGCACTTCATGGCGGACTGCAGAGGCTCAGTGGCGTTGCCGCCGAAAGCCAGCATGGCAAAGTCAGCGCCGTAGGGAGCGCAGAAATTCTTTGTGACTTCAATGGGATCAGCCTTTTTGAAGTTCACAGTGTTGGCGATACCGCATTTTTTGGCGATTTTGAGACGGTTGGGAAGACCTTCCCAGCCCATGACGCGGGCACCGGCAGCCTGGAAGAGCTGGCAGGCAAGGTTACCCACCAGACCCAGACCGAGAACCAGTCCGTAGGAGCCCAAACTCACATCGGCGCGGCGGACGCCCTGCATGGCGGTAACACCGAGACAGGCGTAGGCTGCCTGCTCAAAGGTGATTTCATCAGGAATGGGCATCACAAGGTTGACGGGAACGGTTGCAACGGAACCGTGAACGGCAAATCCGCCGCCCATGGCAGCCACACGCATACCTTTTTTCAGATTTTTCACATCGCCTTTGGTGTCAATGATGGTTCCGGCGTTGGCATATCCGAAGGTCATATCATTGCCGCAGGGGGTCTGTCTGCGTATCCGGGGAACGTTCATTTCAGTTCCGGGACTGATGAGAGAACATTCAACATCAATAAGAACTTCGTTCTCTTTCAGCTCGCGCACATCTTCACAACGGGGGACGACTTCACCATTGGGGGTGATAACAGCAACAGTACGTTTCATAGCAGTAATCTCCATATATTTTTGAAGTTTACTTACTATATCACAAAATTGCTGCTTTTCAAATTGCAAAAGTAGTCATTTTTTTATCAAAATGCGACTTTTTATAAAAAATGGTGTTGTCTTTTTTGTCAAAAGCAATATGAGGTAGGCAAATTTTTCTGTAACTTCCTTTTACTTGTCCCTCTCTTTCCGGCAGAGTATTTCAGAAATAACATTCACTGCGAAGAACATGGAAGCGTGATAAAGTTTTTCGTAAGGGATCTCCTGCAGTGCTTCGCAGATCCGGGGCATGGCAGTATCAATGGTTGCCTGATCTTCTGAAAACAAAATGATCCATGCGGCGCTCAGAGTGGCCATGGTACTTTTCCGTTCTCCCAGTACAGCCGGGCTGTGTTCACGCCAGATTCCGCCCTGGCCTGAGGCACACTTGACGGCATCAGCAGTGTTTTTCTGTTCAAACCAGACGCTGCTCATGCAGTGCCAATCAGGTGAAAATAAAGCATCAGGAATACGTTTTTTCCACTCATCCAGAGCGTTGAGACACGCTTTGGCCGTTATTTTCAGTCCGCTGTCAAGGGCTGCTGCCACGGGTGTGCCGGTGTAAAATTCTTTCAACATGCGCTGGATATAGAAGTTATGGCTTGAATACCAGCATTCATCGGGACGCATTTGACCATGACCGGCAGCAATAATATCAAAGCGGTCTTTCAGGAATTGGTCAACGCTCCCCTTTTCTCCGCCCTCTTTTTCCAATATAAGAGCTGCCAGCATCAAATGACAGGCATCAAACGCCCCGGCGCAACTGAGGTTGCCCCGTTCAAATCCGGGTCTTGCCCCCGGAATATGCCAATTGAGCGCCCTTAAAGGGTGGATCAAATTCAGCATGCGCTGCTGACAATCGGCACGTTCTTCAGAAGTTGCAAGGGAAGATTCTGAAAAAGAACGGAGACCAAGCAGAAAAGGGGTGATCTGGTCGTTGGAAGAACCAAGGTAACAGCATTTGCCATCACTTCCGAACCCACGGGCAATAAAAGCGGGAACCGGAGCATGATCCTGCAAATTGAACAATCCCTTCAAAAGTCTGCGGGCGAATGCGGCAAGTTTTTCAGAAGGATATTTTTCGTAAATCTTGACGACTGCCAGCAACAGATCACCGTTGAAAAAAGCGCCGTTTGAAACAGGCGTATGCCAGGAAAGGCCGTTGGGGATGGATCTGTCACACTCTTCCGGAGTCGGCAATATGACTTCACCATTCATTCCGGCATAGTCATAGAGGACATCTTGAGGCGAAAAAAAACGCTTTTCAAGTATATTGATAACCTTATCCTGAATTGTAAGAAGTTGTGTTTCTGTCATGAAAAAGATCCTTGAATTTTGAGCTGATTTCAAAACTCCTCACATTTGTCAAAGCACCTTCGCTTGAAGCTGCGGCGGGACAAGCCGGGGAGCAGGTCCTGGCACGGCATTGTCTTCAGGTGACGCCGGCTCAAACTACCCTTTGCAGCTCTTTGCAAAGGGCATCTTGGTCATTTTTTTGAATGACTTTTGAAATTACCTCATTTGAATAAAAAACTCCTGTGCGGCAATATAGCACAGGAGCAGAACTGCTTCAACCCCGAATCATTTGAGAACGAGCGTTCCGTAACGATCCATATTGTGAAAACTGCCGAAGGTGGGGAGCCACATGGACTGCTCCCAGCGCCTTGCTTTTTGCAAATCACTGTAACGGTGGTTCCTTGCAAAGTTGGAACGGAATGTGTTTTTTGCCACAGGAGCGGCAAATTTCAGATCCGCAAGGGGAATGGCGATCTCGCCGCACCAGCGTTCTTTTGAAAAGGTGGTGGCAAACTTCACATTGGCGCTGTTCCATTTCATAGCACTGTTCAAATTGCGCTTTCCGCCCCAGGTCGCATCGAAAAGGGCGTTGTCAGGCGCCAGTATGAACTGGTAGCTCTGATCGTCTTTGCCGCCGAAAAAGAATTCGACACTTTCATAGTCCCACAGGAAAGCATCACGCTTGCCCGTCTTTTCAGGGAGTTTGGTAACATTGGCGTTGGCAGCGGGAATGTCGGCGATCACCGCCGCATAGAGATATTTGCCGTCATGACGGAATTTGATGGTGGTTTTGGATTTGACCTGATAGACATTGTAGCTGTCGCAGAAGTTGCTGATAACAGCGGCATTTTTCCACTCAGCATCGTTGACAACGCCGTCGATTTGGGGGGCGGCGCCTCTGGGAACGTCAATATTCTGAGCTTTTTTGACCTGAACTCCGCGGAACATCTTGCTGTTGCGTTCAAAGTATTGGTAGCAGTCAAGAGTCTTTTTCGCTCTGGAGTAATAGGGCTCTTTACCTGCGGCATCTTTGACTGCCTTGCGGAGCAGTCCCATCATGCGGTCAACGAATTTGGGGGGATAGACTTTGGTCCAGCAGACCTCCCAATCCCAGATGTTTTTGCCTTTAACGGTGTGCTGACCATTGTACCAGGCGATTTCAAGAGCGTTGTTGAACTCCTCCATGGCAGCTGCGGCGGGACCGTAGAAATCTTTGTGGAATTTCTTGAGTTCAGCGTCCACATCCACATCTCTGTCCCACATAAGGCGCATCGCCATATAGAGGTTGACACTGTCATACATCCAGTCCGCCCAGCTCTGGACCCCCACGCCGTCGGCGTTGATGTCCGAAAGCTCAATGACCCGGCCTGCCACATGGGAACTGTCAAGAAGATAGATCTCTTTCAGCTGGCGGGGAAAGAGAGCGGGGGCGCCGTAATAGCCTCTGCCGTAGCGGGAGCTGTTCCAGTATTCCCAGACATAGAGCTTTGCGCCGGTGACGCGCCATTCATCAATGAGTTCACGCCACGCTTTTTTGTAGTCGATATTGGCACGGGGGACGGGGCCGAAGCAGAGAGTCACTGCAACATTGGGCAGCAATGCAAAGTCGGGACGGCGCAGATAGTCGGCATAGGCACAGCATTTGACGAATTTTCCGGGACACTTTTCAGCCACCACAGCAGCCACCTGATTGACAAATTTCCAGACGGCGTTGGAGTGGATCCCGGAGCGGCCTTTTTCTTCGGAGACCATTTTTGAGCAGTTGGGGCAGCGGCAGTATTTCAGGTCGTTGCTGTCCCCTGGCATGATGCTGACAAATTTGGCGTTGGGGTGTTTTTTGAAGTATTCCACAGCCCACTTGCCCGCCTCACGGATGACATCAGGATTGGTCATACAGAGGTGGATACCTGATTCCGTGTTGAGTTTCCGCTTGCCGTCGGGCTGAAGGGCGAAATATTCAGGATGAGTTTTGCCGAATTTTTCCAGCCAGTCTCTGAAGGAGTGCATGGCGATGGGGTCGGGCGCAGATCCGCCGAGACGGTTGCGGCGCTGCCAGGTGACAACTGCGTGGGGAGGAATGTCGGGATCTTTGCTGATGTCATAGAAAAGAGCCCGGCAGTCAAACTGGGGAGCGCCTGTTTTGTAGAGATTGTCAATGGAAATATTTTTTTCTGTGGAAACAACAGTCCCCAGTTTTCCGGGCCAGTACCAGCGGCATCCCAGGACACGCTCCATAAATTCGTAGGTTGCGCTGAGAGTGCCCAAGGCAATGGTGGCACGGGAAAGAATGTTGCCTCTGGTAACATTGGGCTTGTCGCCCCCTGAAAGAATGATAGCGTTGCCCACCCGGGCGATGACCCAGTTTTCCTGAGGGATCATTTGGGGGGTGACGCCGTATTTCTGTGCAAGGGCGGTATCGCCGATCCAGATCGCGGTCTCTTTGCAGGAATTGTCGGTCGTGATGGGAACATTTTTATCGGTCATCAATTTGACATGGTTCCGGATCTCTTCTGCGGCATAACGGGCGATGGCGTCGGCTTTGACCGGGATCACGATCTTGAACTGGGGAACACCGTTTTTGATCAGTTCCAGTTTTCCCTTGTTCAGCAGCAGTGCCGCCATGCCGAGTCCGGCACCGGGGATATTTTCCAACCCGGAGTTTTCGGCGAAGTAAATCTTCACATCGTCAACGATGATCCGGTTGTTTTCAGCTGTTTCCTGACGGAGCGTAAAGCCCACATTCACATTTTCAATGCCGGAAAGGGGAGGCACCTGGAAGCTCATTTCAAGATTTTCCCACTCTCCCTTCCGTTCGGCTTTGGTGGAAATACTGCGCCCGCTCATAAATTTGTTGCCGTTGCCGAAAACACGGTAGCCTATGCTCAAAGGAGCAATACCGCTGATACGTTTGATTTTGGCACGGAGGATCAAATTCTTTCCGGCGAGGGCACGGGCATTGTTGCCGAAGATGTAAAAGTGCTTCCCGGCAACAGTATGCTTTTTACCTTTGACCTCTCTGCCGTCCACTGCCAGAGCTGGGGCTTGGGTGACAAAGACATCCTCAGATCTCTGGACTCCTTTGAGCCATTTCATGTGGGACTTGAAATCCACGGCGATTTTTTCTGCTGCAAAAGCTGATGCCACAGCTGCAAAGAGCAGAAAAGCGATAAATTTTTTCATTTTTTTTCTCCTTTTGTTTTTGGAAAAATGACCTTAAAAGTCTTCATTCTTAAAATTGACTCCCATCCAGAAGGAGCAGTATCCCGCCCCCCACCAGCCGGAAGGAGTCCTGTCACTCGCAGGCACTTGGTTGCGCTGGATCATTTTTACGTGACCGTCAAAAAAGAGGAAGGAGGATTTTCCCGCACCTGTGGTGATCTTTCCGCCGTAGATCCTTGTCTCATTTTCTGCCGGATTGGGGTTGTCGTGAGGGAATACAGGGAAATCCCCTGTACTCGGTCCCACAAGGTGCGTTTTTTCATCCATGGCGGATTCCCCTGCATTGACCGTCCGTGAGGGGCGGGTATAACGGGCAATATTGTCGGTATTGTTGCTCCGGCAGTATCCGCCGTAGGAGGTCCCGATGGAGGGATTGCGGGCAATGATCTCACGCATGACACCGCTGCGGGTGGGACACATGAAAGGATTGGCGACATGGGCGCCGTCCTTTTTGCTGAAACCGCCTAAACTGTACCCCAGCTGATACGCATCGGTACCGGTGACGCCCATGTAGGGGGCGAGCATTCCGCATTTTGCATCTTTTGTGGGACCGGGGAGGGCGTTGGGAAGATACCACACCCGGCTGCATGTCCCCCACGCCGTCGTATTATAAAGGAAGGGGACCATGCCTCTGTTGTCATCGAGATAGAACGCACTGGCTTTTCCAAGGGTGTTCATATTGTTGACACAAGTTGATTGTCTTCCCCGTTCCCGTGCCTTTTGCAGTGCCGGAAGCAGCATGGCGGCAAGGATGGCTATAATGGCAATGACGACAAGGAGTTCGATCAGCGTGAAAGCTGAGCGTGGATGAATTTTTTTCATACTGTATGTAGTCTCCTTTTTGTTTTGGTGAAATGTCACTTGCAAAATATACACTCTCAAGGCGGAAAAAGCAAGAAAAAAGTGCGTTCCCTTCTGTTTTGGGGAACGCACCTGCAGACAAAAAATGTTCTGTCAGATCATCTCCTGAACTTTGACGGCACAGCCGCCCTTTTTGATGCTTTCGACGAGAGCGGCGCCCATGAGCACCGCCTGGATACCATCTTCCAGAGTGGGGATGTTGGGATCAGGAGGCGTGGCAAAGATCTTGCCGAAGATACCAAGATCGGCACCGCCGTGCCCCCCTTCGCCCCGGGGAATCTCAATGGTTTCGGGTTCACCCTTGCCGTAGCGGCACAGAGTCAGGGTCTGGTTGGTGATGATATTGGTATCGTGGGTGTTGCTCTGATCGTTGATATCTCTGAAGTAAACATTTTTAGCTTCAATGCGTCCGGTTTCGCCTTCGATAACGATGACTTCGCCCTCGTACTGGGAGTGGGCGCAGACGGAGTAGGAGCAGAGAACGCCGCATTCAAACTTGATGACGGCGGCATAGTTATCCTCAATGTCAATATCAGGTGACCAGATGCAAAGATCGGGCGTGTAGATGGCGTCAGAGGTGAAAAGTTCCTTGTCGTAGGCGAAAAAGTCAGGACACACATCCTTGTGTTCGCACTCGTGGCAGCGGACTCCCTGATATTTGTGAGGATTTTTGCTGCCATGATAGGTCAGATCCCCCATGCCGGTGATTTCAAGAGCTCTGGAATCCAAAAGAAAGTTCATCTTGTCAAAGTGGTGGCAGCTTTTGTGGAGCTCCAGACCGTTGGAACAGGAACGGCGGCTGTTCCAGCGGCGGAAATAGCTGGTACCGTGTTTTCTGTCAAGCATCTCAGTGTACTCCATACGCAGCACTTTGCCGATGACGCCTGAGTCGATCATCTCTTTGACTTTGAGGGTCAGAGGGCCGTAACGGGCGTTGTGGCTGGTAACGGCGAAAACTTCAGGATGGCGGGACTTGGCATCCCGGATCTGTTTGCACTGTTCCGCATTGATGCAGAGGGGTTTTTCTGAAACAACAGAGATCTTGCGGTCCATGGCGCCGATGACATACTGGGCGTGGGTCGCATCCACAGTTGTGACGATGACCATGTCGGGTTTGATAGTGTCGCACATTTCGTTGAAATCTGTGAAACACGGAACATCAAGATTGTATTTTGCACAGAATCCCTTCATTTTTCCGGGATCGATATCAAACATCGCCACAACTTCGTGAACACCTTTGTAGACATCGTTCCGCAGAACATGCAGAAAGGCGGTCACACGGCTGCTGGCGCCGACGAGAGCTATCCTTGCCATAGTGTTTTTCCTTATACGTTTTTCGAGGAAATTTTTTCTCTTTGTAAACTCCCCTTACAAACATAATATAACACCCCATTTCAATAATTCAAGGGAACTTTGAAAATTAAGTACAGGTATTTTTTTGGCAATTTGCGGATTTTATTTAACAAAAAAAATAAATTGTTGACATTCAGACTTTAAATTTTTATAAGGCAAGGTATATTATACTGCAATTCTAAAATTTTTTTCGGAGAAAACACTGTATGAAAAATGGAAAACTCGTGGTTGCACAGATCGGGTGTGGAAAATTTGCTGAATGTCAGGATCTTCCCAATATAAGCTCTCTTGAAGAAGTTGCTCTCAAGTGGATCTGCGACCTTGATCTTGAACGGGCAAAGGAAATGCAGAAGAAGTTCGGCGCTGAAAAAGTCACTTCTGATTACAAGGAGATTTGCGCCGATCCTGAAGTGGATCTTATCAAGATCGCCACTTCTCATGAGATCCATCTGCCTGTCATTGAATGTGCTGCCGCCGCCGGGAAACACATTTTCTGCGAAAAACCTATGGCAATGCATGATGAAGAAGCATGGCGCATTATGAAAGCTGTCAAAAAACACGGTGTCAAACTCTGCGTTGATCTGAACCGCCGCATGTCTCCTGCGCTTCAGGCTCTCAAAAAGAGTGTTGCCGCACACCTTGCTGATCCGAAGCATTCTCCCTGGCGCTACATTGAGACGCTCCGGGAGCCGCTCCCCGAAGAGGAGTACAAACACATGATCATCCGCATTCAGGATGAGAGCAGCTCTTACGGTCTGCAGCATGTGGACCCCCTTATCGGCGGAGGTGAGATCATCGGCGAAAGCGTCCACTGGCTGGATGTGGCATGCTGGTTCTTTGCTCCTGCGGTTCCCGTTGAAATCACCGCATGGGGTTCCAGCCGTCTTTCCCACGGGATCAATCTGAAGTTCAGCAACGGCGATGATATGACCTTGACCTTCAGCTGTTCCGGAACCTTTGATTATCCCAAGGAACTCTTTGAAGTCACTGCCGGCAATGCGTTTTTCCGCAGCGAGTTTTTTGTGGAAAACAACACCTACGGCGTCCCCGGCGCAAAGAGCGAATATTTCCCCATGAAACACTATGAAGGCAACATCAAAGAAGAGGGATTCAACGCTTATATCGCCAAGTATAATGAACGGTTCAACGGCGATTGCGGCAATGCCAAAGAGATGGAAAATGCCAAGCCATTTGAAGTGGACAAGGGGCATCTGAATATGTGGAAGGCATTCATTGACGCCATTCTCAACGACAAACCCTCTCCCTGTGACGAGCTGGCAGGATTCCAATCCACTTATCTTGCCCAGCTGGCAATCCGCTCCATTGAGAGCCGCCAGACTCTTCCGGTCCCTGTTGAACGCTTTTTTCCGGCGATCTTCATCCGCTGATAAATGGTGCGATGGCGGATTCCCATTGCACTTTGAAAGGGTGTTGCAAAACCTTACGATGGTCAAGCAACACCCCTTTTTGTTATTTTCAGGCAGAAGCAGGATTTTGCCGGTACAGCTCAATGTGACCGGTCAATTGCCTGTGTTTACTTTGAAAATGGTGTCTCCGCATCCAGCACTGCAAAGATTTATTTCTTGAATGGCAGGAACGGGGTTCCGGAAAAGATGAGCTGAATATTTATCACTGCCATTTTTATCTGTCGGAATAAACTTGAAAGCATTTGGAAAAGCGGTCAGGCTCGGGGAACGTCCTCCCTTGAAAAATTGAATTACTGATGGTATATTACAAACAGGGAATAGTATCAATCAAGTTGAAACTTAAAAAAGAAGGAAAAGTGTGATGAAAACATTGATTGTGCGTCTGATGGCAGCAGCTTTATGCAGCATAGTGTTCTGTTCCTGTGCTGCACAGGGCGGTGCAGAAGGTGTGCCGGCTCCTCAAGAAAAGAAAGTGCGTGTGGGATTGTATGTTGACTCCGGCGCCAGCGGCAATGGCCTTTTTCATCTGGCAAGTCTCATTGAACACTCCCCTCAGACGGAACTTGTGACGCTGCTTGCAAGTGATATCCGCGCCGGAAAACTCAAAGGGATCGATATCCTTGTTATGCCCGGAGGCGGTTCCACGACCCAGTGTATGACCATCGGCCTGGAGCATCACGACAAGATCCGTGACTTTTTGAGGAATGGGGGCGGTTATGTCGGAACCTGTGCCGGTATGTTCAATGTGCTTCAGATCCCCAAGCGCTTGAAACTGCTTCCTTTCAGCCGTCATGGCGGAGCAGGCGGTTCCACCTCTTATGTCACTGTTGATATCACTCCGGAAGGGGCAAAGATCCTGGGGATCAAGCCCGGACTCCGCAATGTCCGCTATTCCGGCGGTCCTGTGGCTTATGCCCTGAAAGATGCAAAATGCGAAGGAAAAGGCATTGCTCTTGCCACCTTCAAGGATGCTGTCTGCAAGAGGCCGCACCATGTGGGCAAATTCATGGGCAGCGTGGCATGTGTCTATGGAACTTTCGGCAAGGGCAAGGTTGTTGCCACAAGTTTCCATCCCGAATATACTGTCGATGCTCACGATATGATGCTGGGATGTTTCTACGCCGTCAAGGGTGTCAGGATGACCCCTGTATTCCCCAAAAAGAACAGCCGTCCCTGGCGTGTCGGGGTGTTGAGTTTAGGTCTTACAGGACACACACCTGTCAGAACGATGCTCGATCTGGAAAAACATCCTGATATTGATGTGGATTATGTTATGATGGCTGAACTCAATAAGGGGATCATGAAACATCTTGATTATCTGGTGATGCTTCACGGCAACCGGAAAGTGCTCCACCGGTATATTGGCAAACCCTTTGTCCAGGAACAGTTCAGGAAGTTTATGGAACGGGGCGGTGTGATCCTTGCTTCAGGCAATGCCGCCGAAGTCGTTCCCAGCCACAAAAACTTCAAGAAACTTCCTGAAAAGGCGGATTTCAAAAAGTACATCCTCAAGTAAAGAACTTCAAACTTCTCATTTCTGTTTGAGATAGAAAGTTTTACCATTCTGAAAGAAAGTATATTATGAAAAAGTTATTGGTTCTTATCATTTCAGCGTTATTTGTCTGCGCCCTTGCCGCCGGAACTGCTCCGAAAAAAGTGAAAGTCGGCCTTTATGTTGACTTCGGATCCAAAGGAAACGGCGTTTTTCATCTGGCAAGTCTGATCGCCCATTCCCCCCAGACGGAGCTTGTGACCATCATGGCAGAAGATATCCGGGCCGGAAAACTCAAAGAGATAGATGTCCTTGTGATGCCGGGGGGCAACTCATGGCGGCAGGTGAAAACGATCGGAATTGAACATGAGGAAAAAATCCACACCTTTCTGAAAAATGGCGGCGGTTATGTGGGGACCTGTGCCGGAATGTATAACGTCGTCCAGGGCCAGCCGGGGATACGCCTGAACCTGCTTCCTTATGACCGTTTCCGGAACGCAGGCGGCCCCACCGCTTTTATCGAGGTGGAAATTTCAAAAGAGGGTGGTGAAATCATGGGTGTCAAACCCGGGATCCATGTGGTGCGTTACTCCGGCGGTCCTCTTGTTTTTCCTCTTAAATCCGCTCCTAAGGGAGGCAAAGGAAAAACTCTTGGCGTTTTCAAAACAGCTGTTGCCAAAAAAGCAGAATTTGAGAAGAAATTTTTTAATTCCCCTGCTGTGATCTACGGAACCTACGGAAAAGGAAAAATCATTGCCACAAGTTTCCATCCGGAGTATTGGGAGAGTAATCACCCCCTGATGCTGGGATGTTTTTATGCTGTGACCGGAGTCCGTATGACTCCTGTGTTCCCCAAAAAGAATCCCCGTCCCTGGCGGGTCGGTATTCTGAGTTCCGCTATTCAGGGACACGAACCTGTCAGGGCCATGCTTGATCTGGAACGGCATCCTGATATCGATCTTGATTATGTTATGCTCCGGGAAATCAGTGACGGGATCCTCCATCATCTTGATTATCTGGTGCTGCCTCATGGTAATCCGGGGTTTTACAAGGTCAGTGTGCAGCGTCCATACCTCCAAAAAGCGTTCCTTGAGTTTATGGAGCGGGGCGGTGTCGTGCTTGCTTCAGGAAATGGCGCTGATGTCGTTCCCGCTCACAAGAACCTTAAAAAACTTCCTGAAAAAGTGGATTTTAAGAAATATATCCTGAAGTAATGCTTCACTGTTTTCTGATGCCGTTGTGCCGTTTTGAGGGGCTGACGGCATCAGATAAAACGCTTGACTTTTCAAAAAAGTGGTGGTATATCAAGATTCTCTTTCTGAGTGTGTGCGCTTCACGATTGAAGGCCTGCAGAAAGACCTTTTTTTATTTCAGACTCCACTCATCGTTGCTGCAGTTGTTACCGGAACAGGTAAAACGGGGACCATACTTTGTATATATAAAATCACAATTGTACTTCCTGTAAACCTTTTTACCATTGAAAAAATCAGAAAAGCGTGCTATATTATTAGAAAAGTTATGAAACTGCAGGAGTGTTCGTTATGGAAAAAAACAGTGCAGCCCGTTTTGACAAGCTGACTTTGTTGTCGGCTTCGGAACGCCGCTACCCCAAGTCCCCTGATGAGGCGCATCTTGAGGTATTTGACAATGTTTACGCCAACCGGGATTATGAAATAGAATTTGACTGTCCTGAATTTACCTCTCTGTGTCCTGTGACCAATCAGCCGGATTTCGGACACATCGTGTTGCGTTATATTCCGGATAAGCTGTGTATTGAGAGCAAGTCTTTGAAACTTTTTCTCTTTTCGTTCCGCAATGACAATACGTTCCACGAAGAGGCCGTGAACCGGATCCTTGATGCTGTGGTTGAGGCATGTTCCCCCCGGCACGCTGTGGTTGAAGGACATTTCAGACCCCGGGGCGGTATTGCCATTAATGTCAAGGCTTCTTACGACAAAGAAGGATGACTTTGTAAATGATCGATATGGAATTTATTGAAAATGGTTCTGTGACATCTGTGCCGGGGTTCCAGGCAGCCGGAGTCACAGCCGGATTCAAGAAGTCAGGCGCCCCTGACTTTGCCCTCGTTTTCTCCGAACTCCCTGCAAGTTTTGCCGGTGTCTTCACAAGCTGCACCTTTGCCGCCGCTCCGGTTCTGCTGGGCAGGGAAAAGGTCCTTAAAGGCGGTACTTTGCGCGCTTTTGCCATCAACAGCGGCAACGCCAACGCCTGTACCGGCGCTCAGGGGCTTGAGAATGCCCGGAAAAGTTGTGAGATCGCCGCTGAGAAGCTGGGGATCCCTGCTTCTGATGTGGTGGTTGCTTCCACAGGCAGGATCGGTGTCCAGATGGATATGAGCCTTATTGAAAAAGGCTTTGAACTGGCAGTGCCCGCTCTTTCCGCTCAGGGGGGCAATGATGCTGCCCGCGCCATCATGACCACTGATACAGTTCCCAAAGCTGTGGCAGTCAAAGTGAAGATCAACGGCGTTGACGTGACTGTCGGAGCCATGACCAAAGGCGCCGGAATGATCGATCCAAAACTGATCGCTCCCCATGCCACCATGCTCTGCTGTATCGCCACAGATGCCTGCGCCGACAACGGAACTCTTGCTTCCATGCTGCTCCCCTGCGCGCAGGATTCTTTCAACCGTATCACTGTTGACGGGGACATGAGTACCAATGATACTGTGATCCTCATGGCAAACGGAAAATCCGGTGTCAAGGTCATCCCCGGAAGTTGCGAATATGAAACACTCCGTCAGGCGCTCTTGAGCGTCATGCAGAAACTTGCCCGCGAAATGGTCATGGACGGCGAAGGCGCCACCAAATTTGTGACTGTCAAAGTGGTCAATGCCCGCAGTGATGCCGATGCCAGACTTGCCGCCGAAGCTGTTGCCAACTCTGTGTTGTGCAAGACCGCCTGGTTCGGCAATGATCCCAACTGGGGACGTGTGGTGGCGGCTCTGGGATACTCCGGTGCGGAGTTTGATCCCGGTAAGTGCAATATTTATTACGATGAAACGCCTGTTGTCCGGAACGGCGGTGATGCCGGGACTCCCGAAAGCGATCTGCTGGATGTGGTGAAAAAACGTGAGTTTGCCATTACCTGCGACTTCGGTGAAGGGCAGGGTGAATACTGGGTCTGGTCAAGTGATCTTTCCCATGAATATGTCACAATCAACGCAGATTATCATACCTGAGGAACAACCATGGACAAAAAACAAATCAAGGCTCTGGTCATTACCGGATTCGGACTCAACTGTGAAACTGAAACTGCCGCTGCCTGCAAACTGGTGGGGATGACTCCTGAAAAGATTCATCTCAACGACCTTATTGCCGGCAAAAGATCTCTTGAGGAGTTCCATTTCCTCTGCTTTATCGGCGGATTTTCTTTCGGCGACCATCTGGGTTCCGGAACCGTTTTCGCCAACCGCGTGAAATTCCAGCTTCAGGATCAGCTGCAGAAGTTTGTTGATGACGGCAAACTGGTCATCGGCATCTGCAACGGATTCCAGACTCTCACCCGTCTGGGAATGGTTCCTGCGCTCCACGGTGATTACTTCACTCAGGAGGCTGCTCTTGCACACAACGATTGCGGTGTTTTCCGCGATGATTGGTGCTATCTGAAAGCTGAAAAGGCATCTCCCTGTGTTTTCACCCGCAACATGGAGCAGTTCAAGCTCCCCCTGCGTCATGGTGAAGGCAAGTTCGTTGCGACTCCCGAAGTGATGGCTGAGATCGAGGCCAACAATCAGGTGGCTTTGCGTTACTGCAATGCCGACGGCTCCATTGCCACAGAGTTCCCTGCCAACCCCAATGGTTCCACCAACGCCATCGCAGGTATCTGTGACAAGACCGGACGTATCTTCGGTTTGATGCCCCATCCTGAAGCCTTCCTTTCCCCCTTCAACAGTCCTGACTGGACCCGCGACCGTGCCAACGGAAAAATTGCCGAAGAAGGCGACGGCGTGATGATCTTCCGCAACGCGGCAGATTACATCGCTGAAAATTTCTGATAACAGAAGCTGTAAAAAAAAGGAGGCGCTTTTGATGCGTCTCCTTTTTTGATGGAAAAATTTTTGATCAGAACTGGATTGTTCCCTGACGGTCTAAGGTGTTGCGCCAGGTGACCTGATCAAAGTTGTGTTCCCAGATGGAAATGATCCTGCCGAGCTTCGGATCGGTGTAGTCGCTCAGGGCGTTGAAGAGCCACTTTTCGCCGGGGGAGGGCTTTTTGCTGAACCTGCTCCAGGGAATTGTGACAAGAGCGGCGATCTCACCTTTGGCAAGGGTAACACCGGGAGCGGGAACCGTGATCTTTCCGGCTGCTGCCTTGATCTTGAAGACGATACCCTGTCCCTTGTTGGCAGGATTATCTTTTTCAAGAAAATACTCCGCTGTGTGACCGTTGCGGAATCTGCCTGCAAAGCGTTTCAGATTTTTCCGGTCGGGTCCGAGAAAGACGGAAATACTTGTATTACGCATTTTCTGATAATCCCCGTTGGCGATGATGAAGTAAACATGAAGAGCCTTGTCATCGCTTTTGCAGAAAATTCTGGCAGCGTGATCTTTGTAGGGGGCACTTACAGGCGTGTGGAAATGCAGCGGCACAAAATATTGTACTTTGCCGTCGGGTTTGATGGTTCTGCCCGCAGGAATGATCTTTTTTTCTTTCAGCCACTTGATATCCCAGTTGAAAGGCGCATTAAGAGGCGCTGACAATCTGCCGCCGTCAAAGATCATATTTTTGTAGACATAGGAAAAAAGAGCCTGTCCGTCAAGGGAGACATAGGGGTTCTTTTTATCCATAGGGAATTTGTCAATGGTTTCCTGACGTTTGGTTATCATTTTTTCAAAGGCTTTGTAGTCTGCAAGTGCAAGAGTTCTGCGGAATCTGGAAAAATGATTGACTGCTTTGGCAGTATACTTCATAAAGTCAAACTCAAGTCTGACAAGTTTCAGCTGCCAGTTCCCGGCTGCCTTTTTTTCCGCCCCGGCGAGAATCGTTTCAAGGCGGTCAATGATCTCATTGGGCCAGCGCAGATTGATGATGCCGATGTTGACGCGCGAAACAGGCACATTGCCGTTTAAGAGCGCAGGATCGTTCCAGTCGATCTCTTTTTTACTGTATTTCAGCTGCAATCTGCTGTCCATGAGCGTATAGAAATTTTCCATGTCAGAAGCCGCAGCTCCGAAGGTCTGTTTGCAGAAACGTTTCAGCAGCTCTTTGACATCCTGCTCAGGATCCTGAAGCAGTTTCAGCCAGATGTAGTAGGTGGGACCCTCAAGACCGTGGAGTTCGCCGAAGCCGCAGCAGTAGATGCCTTTGACATTGCTGTCATGAAAAAGTTTGACCTGCTGTTTGCAGAAATCCCAGCTCTGCTTGGGCATGAAGCCCTCAGGTTTATACAATCCCCAGTTGTAAAGGTAGACTGTGAAGCCGCCGGGAACATGGTATCCTTTCCAGGATTGGACGACCTCTTCAGAAAAAGGAGCCAGTTCAATGGTGACGTTGGAAGGGAACTTTTTGAAACTTTTGGGCGGAGTTCTGGTGGGCCCATAGGCGATGATGCACACCCGCTTCCCGGGACGGTCTTTCATCAGCCTTTCAGCAAACCCCCTGTGGAGGATCCACAGTTTTTCTCCCCATGCGGGATCTGTGCGGAAAGCCGGAAAATTTTTTGGGGAGGCTGTGACTTTCACGCCGAAAAGCTCCCGGCAGGGCTGACATTCGCAAGGCACATAGCCGTCACTCTGTGCCAGCTGAGCCATTTCATATCCCTTATCAAGGTTTGACAGGATCTCCTGATAGATCAGCTCCTGAACTTTTTTATTGGAAAGACAGAGCTGGTTTTGTTTGCCCGGTGTACGCTTGTTGTTGCGGAGTGCAAAGAATTCAGGATTGCTCTTGAAATATTTGCCCATGGGGACGGCAACCGGATGATTGTGTCCGCCGTAGCTGCCGTAATGGGGGCTGAAAAAGGCGTTGTTGGCAACATCGTATTCAAGAGATCTTCTGCCGGCTCCGGTCGTGGTGTACTGGATTTTCGGAACATGACGGAACTTGTAATCAGCAGGAATGGTGACTTTCTTCAAATGGGGCAGGGCATCTGCGGCATCGGGTGTTCCGGCAAAGACTGCTCCTGCAAACTTTTCAAGAAAGGTCATGAGCGCTTTGTAGCTGCCCAGAATAAAATAAGTTCTGAAGCGGCTGCTGGGAGAGACCGTGTTGCGGTAATCCATGCCGTGGAGATAGATATTGCCTCCTTTGACATCGATCCTGTGTTCCCAGATCCCCCATTTTTCCGGAGTGAGTCCTGCTTTGCGGGCAGCTCCGGTATTGCCGATGAAAATGGCTTTACGGTTGTTTTTGAAAGTGCTTTCCTTGTAAACAGGAAGGGTGACACCCCCTTTTTTGCGGAAAAGCCGCTGCAATGTATCTGCCGCGATGGAATTGTAAACCGCTATTCCAGGTACATCGGAGTTATCGGCATAAACGATGGCGTAGTCCGTTTTGCCGTTGGCGAAGATTTCAAGATCAGCTCCCTGAACCATGACCAGAGAGAGGAGTGCCGGGAAGAGAAAAAATTTTTTCATTTTTTATCCTTTTCTTCAACCGCGGAGTTCGCGGAGGCGTTTGATCCGTTCTGAAATGGGAGGATGGGTACTGAACCAGCTGTCCATGCCCCCTCTCAAATTGAGTGCGGGACTGACGATATACATGGACTCAGATGTTTTGCTGTACTCCATGGGCTCCGTGTCGGCGGCAAGTTTGCCAAGGGCATTGGCAAGGCCGTCAGGGTTCCGGGTGAACTCTACAGCAGAGGCATCAGCCAGATACTCCCGCTGACGGCTCATTGCCATCTGGATCAGTGCCGTTATGATGGGGGAAAGAATGGCGAAAACAATGCCGATGACCAGAAAGAGCAGTTGCAGATTATTGTCCCGGTCATCTCTGCGGCGGGAAGTTGCAAAAAAACTTCCCCGCAGAAAGATTTCACTCATCATGACGATGCCGCCCGCAAGAACTGCCATAAACATGGAGTAGCGTATATCATAATTGCGGATATGTGCCATTTCATGGGCAATGACGCCTTGAAGCTCATCACGGGTGAGTTTTTCATAAAGTCCCGTAGTAATGGCAACTGCCGCATTTGCCGGATCCGGACCTGTTGCGAAGGCATTGGGGCAATCTGTGGGGATGATGTAGACCCGGGGCATGGGGACCCCTGCCGCCAGGGACATTTCTTCCACCACGTTGAAAAGGGGTGGACAATCCTTTTTAGTAATCTCTTCAGCTCCATTGAGTGCCATAATGGCAGATTCTCCGCCGAGCCACGCAAAGAGCAGCATGATGCCGACGATGATGACACCTGCAATGAGTCCCACTCTGAAATCAGCCACAAGAGCTTGACCGAAAATTGCTCCGGCACCGGCGAAAAGCACCAGCATCACCAGCATGAGAATGACACTGTTGCGACGGTTGGCGGCAATCAGGGTACGGAATGTTTCTTTCTGTGCCATAAATTCCGGATCCTCTTATCAGAACTTGACTTTGGGAACTTCGCGGTCAGCGGCTTCGGTGATCTGCCACAGTGCCGCATCTTTGAAGTTGAAGATAGAGGCGAAAATACAGGCAGGGAAGAGCGCAATGGCAGTGTTGTAGTTGGTGGCGGTGTCGTTGTAGTGCTGACGGGCAAAAGAGATACGGTTTTCTGTGGCAGTCAACTCTTCCTGCAATGCAAGAAAGTTCTGGTTGGCTTTGAGATCAGGGTAGGCCTCGACCTGGACCATGAGTCCTTTGAGGGCACCTGTGAGATTGGTCTCGGCAGCAATGCGGTTTTCGGTGTTGAGATTGGGGGACATGGCGGCGCTCCGTGCCTGAGTGACCTTTTCAAGGACTCCGGATTCATGAGCTGCGTATCCTTTGACAGTTTCCACCAGATTGGGAATCAAATCGCAGCGTCTTTTCAGCTGCACATCGATTTGAGCCCAACCATTGTCCACCTCTTTGCGGCAGCGGACAAGATTGTTGTAAATCGCAATTGCAGCGATGAGAAGAACTGCAATAATACCGACGATGATCCATGTAGTCATTTTTTTTCTCCTTATGATTCAATTTGAGTGTTGAGAATATGTAAAATAATTGGATTGCACCTTTTAAAATATAGCCTCAAAAGGGTGATTTTTCAAATCAAATAATCTCAGAGGGGTAGGGCAGGGACTCAAGGAACATCCTTCCGTAACTGCGGGTGATCATACGCGGGTCCAGGACAGTTATGAAACCTTTGTCACTTTTGTTGCGGATCAATCTGCCTGCCCCCTGACGGAATTTCAAAACGGCTTCAGGAAGAGAGTAGCCCGAAAAAGAGTTGCCGCCTTCCCGTTCAATTTTCCGCATCCGGGCCGCAATGAGGGGATGAGAGGGGACCGCGAAAGGGAGTTTGGTGATGATCACATGGCTCAATGCTTCTCCGGGAACGTCCACGCCGGTCCAGAAACTGTCTGTCCCGAAAAGAACCGAATCCACATCCTCTCTGAATTCCTTCAACAGCTGTGAACGGCTGCTGCCGTTTCCCTGGACCAGAAGCTGCCAGCGGTGATCCATAAAATCGTTCCGCAAATTTTCCTGACAGTAGCGCAGTGTTTCGTAGCTGGTGAAAAGGACAAAGGCTTTGCCGTCAGTCAGTTCCACCGCAGAAAATATTTCATCCGCCAGCGCCTCCCGGTACTCTCTTGATTTGGGATCGGGCAGAGTGCGGATGACCCGGATTTTTGCCTGAGAGGGGGAAAAAGGGGAGTCCAGCTGCAAGGTTTTTCCGGAAAATCCGCTGCGGCTGATAAAGTAATCAAAACGGTTGCGGACAGTCAATGTTGCACTGCACAATATGACAGTGAAGTCCTGATTGAAGAGAATATCCGAAAGGATCTCTGCAATATTCAAGGGAGTGGCGTTGAGGGCTGCCCCCCCCTGTTCCTCTTCAGCGTAGTAAACCGCCTCAGGGAGCGTCCTGTGCATAAAGGCATCAAGACCATCCACAGTTTCCCGGCAGCGGGAGATCATGGCATCGATTTCGGTTTTGAACGAAGAATCTTCCTCCTTTTCATCGTCTGCAAGATCTTGCAGGCCTGAAGCAAGGCGCATCAGTTTCGGAGTCAGATTGTCAATGAAATGTTCCGGATGAACGATCTCAAGAGCTGTTTCATTTTGTTTTCTGAGCAGCTCCTCAAAAGCGGCGAAGAAACCGTAGCTTTCATCTCTGGCTTCAGCAACTCTTCCCCGGAGTTCCGGCGAGATACCGTTCTGGCGCATGAGCAGACCTTTGGCGTTATCAGGATTGTAAATACGGTTGAGCATGCTTACCACAAGAGGACGGGAAAGACGTATGCCCAGATGACTTGAAGCGGACTCCTCAAGGGAGTGGGCCTCATCAAAAAGGACAGCTCCGTAATTGGGCAGCAGTGCTCCTGCGGCGCCTTCCATACAGCGCATGGCAAGATCCGTAAAAAAGAGTGCATGATTGGCGACGATGATGTCAGACTGTTCCCATTGCCGCCGCGCCTTGAAGTAGCAGCAGCTCCGGAAATAGGGGCATTGGGCTTTCATACAGTTACCGCTTTCGCAGCAGATCAGGTTCCAGACCTCTTTGTCGACACGGAATGAAAAATCATCTCTTGAACCTTCTGAGCCTCTTTCAAGAGCATTGGTCACTCTTTCAATATCCAGAGCCAGGGAGGGGTTGGGCAGAAGCATGTCTTTCTGCTCCCCGGAAAGCATTGCAAAACGGCGGCGGCAGAGATAGTTGCGCCGTCCTTTCGCAAGTGAGGCTTTGATCTCAAAGCCCATGATGCGGCTGAGAAAGGGAATATCTTTATTGATAAGCTGTTCCTGCAGATTGATGGTCTCTGTACTGATGACTGCCGGACGGCAATGTCTTTGGGCGCGATAGATCAGAGGGATCAGATAGGCAAAACTTTTCCCCACGCCGGTGGGAGCTTCGACGCAGAGGTGTTCGCCGCGAAAGAGGGATTCGGCTATGGCGTTGGCCATGGTGCGTTGTTGAGGGCGGAGCTCACATTTCAGATTTTCACTGAAGGCTCTTGTTTCAAGAAGTCCTCCGGGGGCGAAAAAGGAGTCACACTCACCGAGAAATTCATCACAAAGTTCCTCATCAGGCGTGACTTCATAGTCGGTTTCAAACTCTTCCAGAGAAAAATCCTGTATCTCTTCCGGTGAGTCGTCAAAAGGGGTTCCTGCGGGTTTGATCATCTGAAAAGGCCTTCATTTCCGGAAGAGAAACCCGACAGATCTGCAAGCTGGCTGTCGGTAAGATTGAAACGTTCACCGATGCTTTTGAGCATTTTTGCGGCATGGGCGGAACTGCCTGCAGCCAGATCGGCGGCACTGCGGCGGAATTCAAATTCAATTTTGCTGATCTTGCATGTTCCGGGAGTGCCGGTGCCGCAGGAAAGAGAGACATTTTCCACATTGAAAAGCTCGATCCTCAGAAGGGGCTGTTCCTCCTGCCAACCGAGAGCTGCACAGAGACGGCCGAGAAAATTGGCGATGCAAAGACACCAGGCTTTCAGAGAGGGCCCGTCAATGGTATTTCCGGGAGGAAAGGCTCCGATACAGTGAAAAAGTCCCGTTTTGTAAAGCTGCCACATCCAGTTGCCCCGAGATGCCATGAAACGCAGCGAGACATTGGTAAGATAGGCATTTTCGATATTTTCGCCGTCAAAAAAGTTGATGCCCGGATTCCAGCGCCATGCTTCCAGAGCTGCTTTTCGCAATTCAGTCAGATCAAAGGAGCCTGGCGTTTCAGGAAGAAGAGAAAGTTGAAAAA
Source organism: Lentisphaeria bacterium (assembly GCA_017507125.1). Classification (GTDB taxonomy): domain Bacteria; phylum Verrucomicrobiota; class Lentisphaeria; order Victivallales; family Victivallaceae; genus UBA1784. The sequence continues at coordinate 33,122 of JAFWBQ010000097.1, read as the reverse complement.
GAACGCTTTCGCCTGAAGGGTTTTTCCTTCTCTTGAAAAATTCTGCGGAAGAAACGATCGTGTCTGCAAATCGGGACTCTGAAGAAGTGCTGCTCAATGAACCTGATTCATAAAGTATTCCCCGCAGGACGCGTGCAAGCTGCTGTCGCTGGTTGCGCATGGCACGCTGGATCAGCTGCTGCATTTCGATGGCACGCATTGCCGGCCGGCTGGAGGCTTCAGGCGTTCTGATATAAAAAACTCCAGTTGACAGTTCGGTATCTACGCTGTTGCAGCAGACATGAGGCAGCTGGGTAAAGGGTTTGACTATGAAAATGACAAAGCGTTTGCCGTCTATGAGAGGACGCTCAATGGTGAAATCAATGGGGGGCTCCACACAGCGGTTGACAAAGGTTCCCACCGTGGAGGGATCAAAAGAAGCACACTCCTCATCGCTGACGCCGGTATACAAGGAGGGACGCCCCGCCTGATCTTCCCCCACACCGATGACAAGGAATCCCCCCTTTGTATTGGCAAGGGCAATCAAATGCCGGATGATCTTGCCTCGGCCCGTCCGTGAGAGGAGGACCCAGGACTGGGCTGCTTTGTAGTCCAGTTCATCAGATTCAATGCCGCGGTATATGACATCTTTTAAAAATTGTTCCGGGAGCTGTTCCATGGGATCTGACCTGTTTCCTCAGCAAAGAGATTCCGGATCATAAAGCATATACTGACAATTGTCACAATGGGCGATTTCGCCCCGTTTGAGAGCGACAGCAGTCTGGGCAGTGATCTTGAGACGGCAGTGTCCGCAAGTTTCGTTTGGAGCAGTGGTCAGGGGGGCAGCACCTTCCTTGTTGTTTCTCAGAGATTCATAGGGGGAAAGCAGCGCCGGGGGAATATCGCGCAGAAGTTCAGGCCGGGCGGCTTGGAGTTTGGCGATCTCTTCTTTGACGACTTTGGAAAAGTTGAAGAGTTCTTCAAATTCAGTCCGCAGATTTTTGATTTCGGCATCGTTGGCAAATTTTATTTTTGCGCCGGATCTTTTGGCTTGAGTCAGCTCTTCATCGGCGGCAAGAATACGCTCTTCAGCTTCACCGATCTTCTTTTTGTTGAGTTCGATGGCATTGAGCATGGCCTGATATTCACTGTTTTTCTTGACCATGGCGCTCTGCTGACGCAATTTTTCGCTGGAGCTTTCAAGTTCGGCAATCAGATCCTCGTCCTGTTTTATTCTGAGTTTGATCTTTTTGACCACAGTGACGGCTTCTGCTGTATTGGCAGCGATTTTGTCCCTTTTGGCGATGATATTGTTCATCTCTTTCGGGAGTGTTTCAAGCCGGGTTTCCATGTCTTTCAATCTCATATCCGCTTCCTGAAGTTTCAGGAGTTTGCGTATTGCATTGCTGTCCATAAACTCTTCTCCTTGCATCAATTGGTGATATTTCAAAAAAGTTCCCCTTGAGAACCCGGTGATTTCAGACCCAGTTTTCTCCATGCTTTGGGTGTGGCGACTCTGCCCTTCGGGGTACGGGTCAGGAGTCCCTTCTGGATGAGGAATGGTTCATAGACCTCTTCGATGGAGTCCTCTTCTTCACCCACTGAGACAGCGATATTTTTCAGCCCCACAGGTCCCCCTCTGAAGTTGACGATGATGGTCTCAAGAATACGGATGTCCATCTCATCCAGACCGTCAGTGTCTATCTGGAGCAGTTCAAGTGCCGCCTGTGCAACTTCGCCTGTGATGACAGAGTCAGCTTTGATCTGGGCGTAATCTCTTGCCCGTCTCAAAAGGTTGTTGGCGATACGGGGCGTTCCGCGGCATCTGCCGGCGATTTCCTTTGCTCCCTCAGGCTCGATCCGGACCTTCAGGATATCGGCGGAGCGTTTGATAATGGCCTGAAGACTTTCCATGTCATAGTAATCCAGACGGATATTCACCCCGAAACGGGCGCGCAGCGGCGCTGTGATCATACCCTGGCGGGTGGTGGCTCCGATCAGAGTGAAACGGGGGACAGAGAGGCGGACAGAACGGGCGCCTGCGCCCTGTTCCAGCATGATGTCAATGAAAAAGTCCTCCATGGCACTGTAGAGGTACTCTTCCACTGTATTGCTGAGACGGTGGATCTCGTCGATAAAAAGCACATCGCCCGGTTCCAGGGCTGTGAGAAGTCCTGCCAGATCTCCCGGCTTTTCAATGGCGGGGCCGCTGGAACTTTTCAGCGAGGAGCCCAGTTCATTGGCGACGATATATGCCAACGTGGTCTTACCCAGTCCCGGAGGGCCGCAAAGGAGAATGTGATCCAGAGCCTCATTGCGTTCTTTGGCGGCTCTGACAAACAGCTCCAATTGATCTTTTATCCGGTTCTGCCCGGGGAATTCGGAAAAATGCTGCGGCCGGAGCGAGACCTCTTTTGCCTCTTCCCGGCGGTTCAAAGTTGATGTTATGAAACGTTCCGTCATTTTTTTTAAGAAAAAAACTTGTTTTTGACATGAAATTGTGTTACTTTATAAAAATAACATACAATCTTGGAATTTTCCAGTAAAAAAACAAAAAAAAAGTGAGGAAACACAATGTACAATCCTGATTTGGCGAAAAAAAGTGCCGACACGATCCGTGTGCTGGCTGCTGAAGCGATCCAGAAAGCAAAGTCCGGTCATCCCGGCATGCCCCTCGGTTGCGCCGACTATGCATTCACCCTCTGGGACAAATATCTGCGTCACAATCCCGCTGATCCCAAGTGGATCGGTCGTGACCGTTTCGTGCTTTCTGCCGGACACGGTTCCATGCTGATTTACAGTTTGCTCCACCTTTTCAACTACGAAGGCATGACTATGGAGCAGCTCCAGCAGTTCCGTCAGTGGGGCAGCCTGACCCCCGGTCATCCTGAATTCGGCCACACCGCAGGTGTTGATGTGACCACCGGTCCTCTGGGCAGCGGATTTTCCTCCGCCGTCGGTATGGCCATCGCTCTGAAGCACTTCGGAGCTGACACCGGACTCGATAAAGCCGGTCTTGCCGACCAGAAGATCTATGTCATTTCCGGTGACGGATGTATGATGGAAGGATGCACCAGTGAGTCCGCTTCTCTTGCCGGTCACCTGAAACTTGACAACCTCGTCGTCTTTTACGATGACAACACCATCACCATTGAGGGCTCCACCAATCTCGCTTTCAGCGAAGATGTTGAAGCCCGCTTCAAAGCCTACAACTGGCGCGTGCTGCGTATTGCCAACGCCAACGATGCTGCCCAGTGCGACGCCGCTCTGGCTGAAGCTCAGAAGAGCGACGGCCGTCCCACTCTGATCATCGGAAAAACCGCCATCGGTTACGGTGCCCCCAACAAGCAGGGCAAAGCCTCCGCTCACGGCGAACCCCTGGGCGATGAAGAGATCGCTGCTCTCAAGGCCAATCTGGGCATTGCCGGCAACTTTACTGTTGATGCTGATGTGAGATCCTACTGCGACAACCGTTGCAAGGAACTTGCCGCCGCCGCCGCTGAATGGAACGCAAAATACGACGCTTTTATCAAGGCTGATGCCGAAACTGCCAAAAAGGTCAGCGCTCTTGTGAACCGTGAAGTCCCCGCCGACATCACCGCTCAGCTGATGGCTGCTGCTCCTGTTGACAAACCCATTGCCAGCCGTGCCTCCTCCGGAACCATTCTCCAGAAGGCTGCTGAACTGGTTCCCGCCCTCTTCGGCGGTGCCGCTGACCTCGCTCCCTCCACCAAGAGCAACCTCAAGGTGGGCGGCGACTTCAGCGCTGAAGACTATGCCGGACGCAACCTTCACTTCGGTATCCGTGAGTTCGCCATGGGGCTTGCCGCCAACGGTATGGCTCTTACCGGTCTGAATATTCCCTATACCTCCACCTTCTTTGTCTTCTCTGACTACATGAAGCCCGCCATCCGTCTGGCTGCTATCCAGAAGCTGCATCAGATCTACATCTTCACCCACGACTCCTTCTACGTCGGCGAAGACGGCCCCACCCATGAGCCTATTGAACAGATCGCCATGCTCCGCAGTATTCCCGGCGTGACCGTGCTGCGCCCTGCCGAAGCACACGAAGTTGCCGGCGCCTGGGCCGAAGCTCTCAAGGCTGACGGTCCTGTGGCTCTGCTGCTGACCCGTCAGGATCTGGCTCCTTTCAACGCCGAGCAGACCGCCCGCGTTGATGTTTCCAAGGGTGCTTATGTCGTTGATGAGGATGAAGATTTCGCCATCGTTCTGCTTGCCACCGGTTCCGAGGTCAATCTGGCTCTCAATGCTGCCAAGCTGATGCGTGAAAAGGGTATTGGTGTCCGTGTGGTTTCCATGCCTTCTCAGGAGCTTTTCCTCAAGCAGACTCCCGAATATCAGGAAGATGTTCTGCCCTGCAGCGTGCCGGTGGTTTCCATCGAAGCTGCTTCCACCTTTGGCTGGAATCGTTTCGCCAATCTTGCCATCGGTCTGGACGACTTCGGCGCTTCAGCCCCCTACAAAGTGCTTGCTGAGAAGTTCGGCTTCACTCCCGAAGCTATCGTTGAGCAGATCATGGACGCCTTTGATGACGGCGATGAATGCGGCTGCGGCTGCGGTGATGATGACTGCGACTGTGATGACAACTGCGGCTGCGGCTGCCACGACGATAAGTAATCTGTTGATGCAAGCAAGATAATCCGGAGGTCCTTTATGTCAGGAATTTTTAAAGCCTATGATATCCGGGGCGTGTACCCCGCTGAGATCAATGCAGAGATCGCAGAGAAGATCGGCCGCGCCTATGTTCAATTCACAGGCGCAAAAAAAGTTGTGGTGGGCAGAGATATGCGTCCCCACTCCGCTGATCTTTTTGAAGGTCTGGCAAAGGGATTGACCATTCAGGGCGCTGATGTGATCGATCTCGGATTGTCTTCAACTCCACAGAGCTATTTTGCCAACGGTACGCTGAAGGCAGACGGCTCCATCATGATCACTGCCAGTCACAACCCCGGTGAATGGAACGGTTTCAAGCTCTGTCTTGCCGATGCCGTACCCATTTCCGGAGTGACCGGGATCATGGATATTCAGAAGATCGTTGAAGAGGAAAGCTGGAAATCTTGCGCTCTTCAGGGCAAGGTGAGTACTTATGATATCAAAAAAGAGTATGCCGCTTTTCTGCGTTCTTTTGTGAAATTTGACCGCAAGTTCAAGGTGGTGGTGGATTATGCCAACGCTATGGGACTTTATGAGTTCGCCGGGATCGCCGATCTTTTTGAGGTGATCCCCATGTACGACACCCTTGACGGAACTTTTCCCAATCATGAGGCAAATCCTCTCAAAACTGACACTCTTGACGCCATTTGCGCCAAAGTGAAAGAGACTGGAGCCGATTTCGGCGCCGCCTTTGATGGTGACGCCGACCGCTGCGGATTTATTGATGATGAGGGGAATATCATCCCCATGGATCTTTTTACGGCGCTCATCGCTCAGGATATCCTGAGCAATGGCCCGGCAACGATCCTTTATGATCTGAGGAGCAGCAAAGCTGTTCCCGAATGCATCAAAGCTCTCGGCGGAACCCCCATCCGCTCACGGGTGGGACATGCCTTTATCAAGGCCCAAATGCGGGAAACTGGAGCCGTATTTGCCGGGGAACTTTCAGGACATTACTATTTCAAACAGAATTTTACCGCAGAATCCCAGGGACTTGCAGTTGTGATGCTCGCAAATCTGCTTGCCAAGTCCGGGAAAAAGATCCACGAACTTGTGGCTCCTTTGCGTAAATATTCATCATCCGGTGAGATCAATTCCAAGGTCAGCGGAGATCCCAAGGCGATCCTTGCTGAGATCAAAAGCCGTTACAGTGACGGGAATATCTTTGAGCTTGACGGCGTCAGCGTTGAGTTTCCTGATTGGTGGTGCAATGTCCGTTCTTCCAACACCGAACCGCTGCTCCGTTTGATTGTTGAAGCGGATACTCCTGAGCTTATGGAATCCAAAAAGCAGGAACTGCTGGCGATTATCCGCAAGTAAGAGTATATGGCTGGCGAACTTATTGACATTTACAATTCTGCGGGTGAAAGGATCGGCAGGGTTGAACGCTCCCGGGCGCACGGTGATAACACTTTGCTTCACCGTGCCGCTCATGTTTTCGTTTTTTCCCGGGACGGCAGAGTGCTCTTGCAGAAACGTGCTCTGACCAAGCGTATCCAACCGGGCAAGTGGGATGCCTCTGTGGGAGGACATCTTGCCGCAGGGGAGGACTACCTGACGGGCGCCCGCAGAGAACTTGCCGAAGAACTGGGATTGCCTGAAGATACACCTTTGGAGCATCTCTTTGATGTGGAAATACGCAATGAGATCGAATCTGAGGATGCACGTGTCTTCAAGGCCTTTTCAGAAGGACCCTTTGATTTTCAGAAGGAAGAGATCGACGAGGTCCGTTTCTTTTCTGAAGAGGAGCTGACCTCTTCTGAATGGCGTCAGAGATTTACTCCATGTCTGATCGGTGAACTTGAGCGTCTGTATGGTAAATGATTCTCTTTTTGCCATTGCCGCAAAACGGTTTTTCCGTGACCCCGTAGCGATTGCCGGGATCGCCGGTGTGCTTTTGCTGCTTTTGCCGGCACTTTATGCTCCTTTTATTGCCAACGGCAGACCTTTCGTCATGATAGCCGGAAACGGGGGGATTTTTTTTCCTTTTCTGCGTTTCTTTTTTGCTCCGGACAGTACAGAGTATTTTATTGAACAGCTTTTCAACTATCTGGCGCTTTTTTTGCCCTTGTGCCTTATTTCCGTTTTTTTCAAAAAAAGAGTGCGGCGCATTTTCCTGATCGCTGGAGCGCTGCTCCTGCTGTTGCCTTTTCTGTTTGTTTCGCCCCGGATGGATAAAACAGACTACCGTGCTGAGGCGAAAAATGCTCGTTTTGTTCTATTTGCTCCTGTGCCTTACGGCCCTTTTGAAATGACGGCAGAACCCTTTGAGGCGCCTTCCGCGAAACATCTTCTGGGATGCGATGACGTGGGACGCTCAGTTCTGGCAAGAATGATTTATGGTGCCCGTGCTTCTCTGGCAGTGGGGATCATTTCCACGCTTCTTGCCATCGTGATCGGCACTGCAGTCGGAATTTCTGCAGGATACTACCGCAACGTGGTGGATCTTGTGGTCATGCGCCTGGTTGAGGTGCTGATGTGTTTTCCCACATTTCTTTTGCTTTTGATTTTGATGTCGGCACTGGGAGACAGACAGTTTGAGCAGTCCATACTTGTGGTCATTGCAGTCATCGGTCTGACCGGCTGGATCGGTCTTGCCATGCTGGTACGGGGCGAAACACTGAAACAGAGAGCGCTCCCCTACATTATGAGTTGTGAAGTTTCCAACTTGCCGGCGCACAAAATCATGTTCCGCCATCTGCTGCCTAATATCACAGGACCGGTTCTCATCAGCTTTACTTTCGGAGTGGCAGGGGCGATCCTTGCAGAGAGTGGTTTGAGTTTTCTCGGTTTCGGCGTTCAGCCTCCCACTGCCAGCTGGGGGGGATTGCTCCGTCAGGCTTTTGACAATCCCCTTGATTATTGGCATTTGACCTTTTTCCCCGGAGTTGCACTTTTTCTGGCGGTCATCTCTTTTAACTTCATCGGCGAAGGTATGCGCCGTGCCCTGGATGTGAAGTAACAGCCCGGTTTGAAAATATGTCAAAGTGAATTGATGTGTTCCCGCATGGCTTTCACAGAGCATTTGCTGTACCGGGGAAACCATTGGAGTCTTCCTGTTTCACGGACTTTGGCTCCGGCTTTAGCGTTGAAAGTTCCGCGGGCATTGATGAACTGGCCCCAGAATCCGTAGTGCCACGCCACATTTGTATTGGGATCTCCCATATTTGTGCGCCACTCTTCAGGGAAAAAGGCGAGCCATTTGGGGTGATTGTTGAGCCAGGTCCCGGTGCCGATGCAAGGAACATGGAATTGATTTTCTGCGGCATCAAGAAGTTTGTTGAAACACTCTTTTGCATACTCCATGTCGTCAAAAATGGAGTTGGGCTGGCGGTTGTTGGCAATATGGAATCCCAACGCATCAGGACGCTCCGGCATGATCATAAGATTGTGGCGGAGAAAACCGCACTGGTATCCGGCGAAGGCTGACCGGTCTAAGTAGTCCCTTTCGCATCGGGCATCCAGATGGGGACGGATCAGGTCAAAGCCCCACTCTTCAAAAAGGCGGTCATCTTTCTGAACAAGGTTCCATATTTCTTCAAGGCGGGACTCCAGAGAAAGCCACCGGGGATCGTCGAAGTAAACACCTTCGGCGTTGATGCCTTCCGGGTTCAAATCTGTTTTACGGAATATGTCCACCCGGTTCCGCAGCACATCACTGAATTTTTCTTCCGGATGCTCTTTCAGCCAGCGGGAGATGAAAAAAAGTTTAAGACGGCAGATGTCATAGAGATATTGACGGTGTTCTTCAAGGGTTTTAGGTGCAAGCATTGTCTATTTCCTTTTTCCGGCTCTGAGGACAGCAGTGCGTCAGGCTGCGAGAAAACTGCCCATATCAGCTTTCCCCTGCCATATAATGCCAAAGGCAGTTCTGTGATGATCCCAGTGTGGAGTTGACGCCGGCGGCGCGGAGACACAATTCAGGATCCGCGCCTGCCGGATTTTACAAAGTCATGGCAGGAGTTACCATGCCTGTCCTTTCTTTTCAAAGTAGGCGGCCACGTTGGGGATGTAGGGTTTGATAAGTTTCTTGATGGCAATAGCGTATTCACGGATCTCCCACTGAGCGTGTTCGCTGTCGCGGAGCTCAAGAAAGTGGAGCAGATTGGCAAGATCAACAGTTCCCCAGAATGTGACCATCATGTTCTGGGGCAACACGCTGCGCGCCTGTTCACGGCAGACGCCGGAGTTGAGGAGCTTTTCATAAAGCGCCATGCAGTGCTTGTTGTGGGCGTCGATTTCTGCCACAAGTGCGCTGCTGTCAAAATCGGGATCGGCAACGGAGGCCTGACGGTTGCTTTCTGCCTGGCGCCGGAGCTGCTGAGGGGTATAAAACTCCATGTCGATTTCGGTATAGCGCCGTGAGATCTCGTTGTAGCTCCAGGTGCGGTGGCGATGCCATTGACCGCGGACAAAGAGGGGACAATGGATGCTGAAAGTAAAGACAATATGCTCCAGGGGGCTGGTATGACGGTTGTCGATCAGATACTCCAGAAGTTTGACATCTCTTTCATCCATATCTGATTTCAGCTTGCCGAAAGAAACGCGGGCGGCATTGACAATGGTGGATTCAGTTCCCAGATGGTCGATGAGACCGACCCAACCCTGACCGTCAAGGACTTTGACATGTTCCTGAGGAGGCACATTAAGATGTTCCATAAGAATAACTCCTTAAAATATTTTATTTTCAGCTTTGTTGTTCAAGATAATCCCAAAAAATGTGGAACGAGATCCTGAAGCACCATTTGAGTGCTTCAAAGAGTGAATAGAAAGGCTCCGAAAACTCCTCTTCTTCCGAAAGTTCCAGAAAGTGCTCCAGGCAGACTGAAGGGAAATCCAGATCGGCGCTGTAGTTGTTGAGCAGTTCTCCGGCGGCGATGGGGACGCTCAGAGAAAACATACCTTCTGTATCCAGCTCCACTTTGTCAACGCCTTCGTAAAGCTGTGCCGCAGTTTCAGCGGCTTTTGCGAAAACGAAGGTGAAAAGAGAAGACATTTGTTCTGTTTCGAGGGAACAGTTGCTGATCCTGTCACTGCCGGGGAGCGCAGCAAACATTTTCATAAATAACTGCTTTTCGATTTCCCCGAGTTCAGGAGCTGTGATGAGGGGACCGTTGATGTATCCCCGTTCCCGGGCGGCGTTGATGATACAGACGGCCGCTTTGCGGGCGGGAATCGAAGTGGTGAAAGTTGAATCGTCCATAGATCAGAGATACCTTACATTTTCAAGAATGCAGTCAATAAGGGGCGTAGGATCATCAAGTCCGTGGGGATGGTGCCCGCCGGGATGACGGAACACTTTGATAAAGCCTCCCAGCTCCCGGTAACGTTTTTCCACGATATCGGTGTTCTCTGCAATGGGGACAACTGTATCTTCAGTTCTTGCCGCGTGTATCAGTTTGACATTATGCCGGGCAAGGATCTCAAGGTTGTCAACAGGATTGCCCGTATATTCAAGGGCTTCCTGTTCTGACGCAAAGCCGTAATCTTTGAAAAGTTTTTCCCAGTCTTTCTTTGAACCTTCGCCTTTGCCTTTTCCTCCGGGCCATGATTTGAAATCGCACACGGGATTATCGGCGTAGAGACAACTCACGTTTTCAGGATGTCTCACGGCGTAGTTGTAGATATAAAGTCCGCCGCGGCTGAGCCCCAACATAATGGGACGCTTTGAAAAACCTTGCGCGGTCATATACTCATAGAACTTTTCAAAGTGATCCATGGCAACAGGACATCCGAAAGTGTTGCCCACAGACATGAAAGCAAGAAAAAAGCCTTTTTCGAGCATGGCAAGTTCGAATTTGGGGAATGCTTCAAAAAACTCTGCCTTCCAGATCCAGGGTTTCCCCGGAAGGGGAGTACGCGGAGAGACCAGTTTGCAGGGACAGTTATCAACTGTAAATTCGCGCATTTCAAAGGAGAAATACTCTTTTGTGTTTTCCTGAACGGTTGAATTTTCCATTTTTTTACACTATCAATATTTAAAACAAAAATAATCAAAAGAGAATATAACACACTTTTACAGATTAATCAAGTTGATGCCATATATTTGTTTTAAGAAAATACGCATAGAGTAGAGGAGTGCGCTCCTTTTTGCCAAAGGGACCTCTGAAACGAATCCCGCAAAAAAGCAGCCTGCCGAAAAAAATGGCAACCAAAAAAAATGGCAACCCCGCCAGGATTCGAACCTAAACTAACTGGACCAAAACCAGTTGTGCTACCATTACACCACGGGGTTGCTTTGTTCAGAAGTGAACTTGATATAAAATAATACCAAAGTCGTGAAAAATCCAGTGTTTTTTTGAAAAAAGAGTGAAAAAAACGCAAAAATCAAGGGAATAACAAGGCAGAAGTGATTTCCGGGTATTGACAAATTTGATTATTGTGCTATATTTAGTGACATGTAACGACGGGGTGCTGCTGAAGTTCGTACAGCGGCTGAGATCAAACCCGTAGAACCTGAAACGGATAATGCCGGCGCAGGGATCGGAAAATGCCATGGTGCAAAAGCCCCTCCTCAGCGCCGCCAGAGCGCCTGAAACAAAAAAGGAGTAAAGATCATGGCGGCAATCGAAAACGTTATCTCTCAAGCGATCATCAACAAATTTTCCGGAAAACTTCAAGCAGGTCTCAATCTTGACGTGGCCCTTGTGGGTGCCGGTCCCTCTGCTTTGGTAGCGGCAAGATATCTTGCTGATGCCGGACTCAAGTGCGCCATCTTTGAGCGCAAACTTGCCCCCGGCGGCGGAACATGGGGCGGCGGAATGTTGTTCAACGAAGCTGTCGTTCAGCAGGCGGCTCTGCCGATCCTTGACGACTTCGGGATCCCCTGTGAAGAAATTGCCGGAAATCCCGGATATTACACTCTTGACTCTGTGGCGATGGCCTCCGGATTGATTTTCGGAGCCCTTAAAGCCGGTGCTGTGATCTTCAACTCCATGAGCGTCGAGGATCTTGTTTTCAAAAACGGACAGGTTGGCGGTCTTGTCGTCAACTGGACGCCTGTTGAAAGACTTGGCATGCACGTGGATCCTCTGACGGTACTCGCCCGTGCCGTGGTCGATGGAACGGGACATCCCAGCGAAATCATGCGCATGGCAACTGAAAAGGCGGGGATCAGGCTCAACACTCCTGATGGAAAGATCCAGGGTGAACGCCCCATGTGGGTGGATCAGGGCGAAGCTCAGACGGTGGAAAACACACTTGAATATTTCCCCGGACTCTATGCCTGCGGCATGAGTGCCAACAACACCGGCGGCGGATACCGCATGGGCCCCATTTTCGGCGGAATGCTCATGTCCGGTAAAAAGGTTGCTGAATTGATCAAAGCATCTTTAAAATAATTTTTGAGAACTTTTTTATCAGAACCGAAGGCGTGTGTTCCGGAGTGTATCTTCACTGCATCCGGGGCATCGGTTCTGAATGGAAAATCTCATTCACCGCCTGAGGCGGATTAAATTTTTTCTCTCATAAACAGCAACAGCCGCAATCCTTTAAGGTCTGCGGCTGTTTTTATTGCTCCCCGCAGTAGAATGTGCCGGGAACAACGGATAAGATCAGACGTTTTTCTTCCTGGTCACAACGGCATGGAAGAGCGGGTAGGTCAAACCCTCTTTTGAAAGACGGACCGTTACTTCGGCACATGAAGGATCAAGGGGGAATTTGCAGATGCCGTCTGAATCAAGAAGCGCCTTTCGGGAAATACCATTGATGGAAATGGTAAATTTCCGGGTCTCTGTGACATCGCCGAAAACAACCAGTTCATCGCCTCCTTTGAGTTTTACTTCAAAGAAGCCGTTGGGGAACACACGATTGCCCGCCCAGCGGCCGGGAAGTCCGTGCTGAATCACCGAGTGGGAACCATGCATGTAACGGTATATCCGGTGGTCATCGTAAAGTCCCCCCGCAATAACACCGTCGACGTGATCTTTGAGGAACTGCTTCCGGGCTCTCATTTCTGCGGCGTATTCCAGAGGTAACGCCTGAGAGATGGCGGCGAGAGGTTCGATACAGATCTCTTCCACCGGACGACGGTATTCATGGAGACGGTGTTCAAGTCCGTTGATGAACTCCCTTTCAAGGATCTCAACCTTATGTCCCGCAAGACGGTCGTACTCCGCAAGACTTGCTGCCACCTGCGCCCTGAGGAGCGGACAATCTTTACTGCCCTGCTCCATATCCTCAAAGTAAGCTGCTATGCAGCGGATCATTTCGCGGACACACCTTGTGACGACAACAGCATTCTGCCACAATCTCAAGCGGTAATCCCCTGCCGGCAGATGCAGGGAACGGCACACTTCAAGTCCCCGGTCGGCACAGGCGACAGCCTCATCTTTTTCTCTGAGAGCAAAGGCCCTGCCCGGGGCAGGGCGGTTGGTGAGAATGGACCAGATATCTTTGCCGTTTTCAAGGGAAACCCCCTCGCGGAAAAGAGAAAACACAAAGGCGGCTTTCAGATATTTCATGGAATAGTTTCCGTGAAAAAGCACCTGTTTGTCAATGAAGTAGGTCTTTGTGACCATCTCCCACCCCAGTTTGTCAAGTTCAATAAGCTCCTGACGGATGGCGGGGGGATAATTTTTTTCGTACCACTCCTTGCGTATTTCATCTGCGGTGATCTCAGGATCTTCAATGGCGCGGGCGTAGGCATAGTAGTTCAATTCGTAAAGGTCGAAAATACAGTTGCCCCTGCGGTCAATACGGATCACAAAGCGGTCAACGCCCGCCTGCTGTGCTTCGCGGACATAGCGCACAATGTTGTGAACGTGTTCAAAGGGCATGTTGCCCTGACCCATGAATTCGCCGACGCTTTCGCATTCAGCTGAAAGGGTGAATGAAGGATCGGGACGCAGAAAAGGATTGCTTCCCAGAAAAGGATCAAAGTCATAAGGGGTGATTTTTGTCTCAATTTCAAATTTGTATTTCCCGGCAACTTTTGCGGCTCCGGCAAGGATATCTTCATAGTCTTTGGAGATGGAACCGAATGAACGCATGACAAAACGCTTGCCCCGCTCTTCAAGGGCACTTGCAAAGATGGAAATGATAAAGCGCACCACCTCAACAGGAGGATACTTTTCAGCATTGGAGTTGTGTATGGCAGAGTAATCCGCCTCTGTCAGAGTCAGCACGAGTCCGTCAAGTCCGGGGATCTCGGTAAAAACCTTGTCCAGTTTATAACGGATCAGAGAGGCAAATGTTTCGCTGAGAAGATCAAATTCACCGTTTTCATCCAGCAATCCGGGAAGATCTTCGAGCAATCCGGGAGGGATCATTACTTCACGGTGAAAATAATAGACCTCTTTACCGGCTTCATGGGAAAGTCTGATGATCTCTTTCATCAATTCCTGAGTTTCAGCTACTTTTTTCTGATCCCAGTTGGCATGGGCATGGGGAAACTCCCGGTAGTCAATGAGTCCGTCCAACCCGCCGTAAGGGGTGTGGCACTGACCGCAGATTTCAAAACTGTCAACCTTGTAGACTTCAGACTTGTCAATAAGCTGACGGATGTACTCAACATTCAAAGGTGTCGGGTGCATCAGACTCCAGGAGATTTCACTTTTTTTCATTTTCTGACCGCATCCAATATTTTCTGATATTCCGGAGAATCGGGGGATGAGGCATGTTTCATCCATCCATCGGGAAAACTTTTGTTGTCAAGGGAGATCATCCTTGAAAAATCCGGTTCACACAAGCTGAGGATATTCCCCTCAAAAGAACGTTCCGCGTATGCTTTTATGATGGTTCCGAAACTGGGGTTTGTCCTTGAAGCGACTTTGATGCCGTCTACAAGTTCCTCATAAAGATCTATCTCTTCAGGGCGGATCCATGTTGAGTCAGCAAGAATAAGCTCCTGATTGGCTCTTTTTCCATAGCGTTCCCAGCAGATCCCCTGAAAGTTCCAGCAGCTTTGAGCGTGGTCAAGTTCAGCCTCATGCGCCACAAGATTGTCATGGAACGTATGTGCCGGACAGTTGCTCAGGCAGCCGCTGTTGGCAAGCAGATAGAGCTTTTTGCCGGGGAGCCTTAACTTTCGGATGGCTTCAGGATCCCGGTTTAATGAACGGCAGACATAGAATCCGTCAAAGTAGTCGCTGACATAGCTCATGGCTTGAGCCGACGCGATGTTCATGTTGACAGAGGCGCGGACCTCAAGTTCAGGGAACTGCTTTTTGCAGAGCCGCGCCGCAAATAAAGAGGTGGTCGTAATGCCGCTCAAATTGAATTTTTCAGTCAGAAACGCCAGCATGGACTCAAGAGTTTCAGCAAACTTCTTTGAAAGAGCCTCTTTACCGTAACAGTTGGCGTTCAGGAGCAGATGGAGTTTCACCCCCATGTTCCGCAGCTGAAGCAGTTCCTTTTCCATCAGATACTGATCTGCTTCATAGCGGATCGAGACGCCCCGGCCGTCAGGTATGCCGAACCAGGGGAAATAGACTTCGCTGACAGCATCGCGGTAGGTTTCGATCACCTCCACGATGCTGTAACGTTCAGGCAGCTGATAGCCCACAGAAAGCTGGAGTTTCCCTGCCATTTTATCAGTCGATCAGGGGGTTGTAGGTTTTGGCTTCTTTCTGAGCCTGTTCCTGTTTTTCAACATCCTCTTTCTTGGCGGTGCCGTAGTTGTCAACGACACGGTATTTTTCGTAAACGTTGTGGGGTTCTACCTGACCTTTGTCGGCGTAGGTCTCTTTGACCTCCTGAGTCATTTCCCAGGGCTTGGAGTGGTCAATATCATCCCAGACCTTGTGGGTACGGAACTTGGAGCCGAATTTATTTTTGAGGATGCCTTTTTCTTCCAGATGGATCATACAGGCGCGCATGCAGCCGGAGGCGCCTTCAATGGCACGACCGTAACCGTATTTGCGGGGATAGTCCCCTTCAAAGGGATTGCGCTGTCCGTCGCAGCCGCCGTGGATGCCCCGCTCGCAGAGCATGGGTTCCAGTTTTCCCCATTCGACTTCGTGTCCGGCAACGGTGGTTTTGACGGTTTCAGTTTTGCTGATAGCCTGAGAGGTACAGTTGTGGGCGCAGAGTTTGCAGCGGTCACAGATCTTGCCTTCAAAGATAGGATCGCCTTCCAGTTCTGCTTCAGTGAGCAGCACCACAAAGCGCTGACGGGGACCATATTCAGGGGTCAGGAGCAGTTTGCTCCAGCCGATCTCTCCCAGACCTGCCATGTAGGCGCATAATCTGAAGTGGAGCAGCACGTCAGGGTAGGGAAGTCCTTCGGCAACGGGACGGCTCCAGCCTTCGCGGAAATTTCCGGTCACGGGGTTGATAGCTTCTCCACCGTTGCTGTTCATGATGGGCAGAGTTTCGTAGCCTTTGTCTTCAAGATAGCGGGTCAAATTCCACAGCACCATGGGGCCGTAGACCTGATTCATGCCGGCATAGCCCATGGAGGGATAAGCCGAAAAAAGAGTTCCCTCTTCAATACCGCGGAAGATTCCCCGGGCAATGCGGAACCCGAGAACGATCATGGATTTTGCTCCGGGGAAGATATACCGGGCATCGTTTTGTTTCGGGGCACCTTCAAAGCGGGACATGGGGGAAATTCCCACCAGATCGGCACCCAGTTCGCGTGCCTTTGCTTTGACTTCAGCGGCAGTGATTTTTTCAGGGATAAACATATTTTTCAAAGCTCCATGGTTAATTGTGGATCTGATAACTGTCTTCGTTGTACAGTTACTTAATATAACGCCGGATCATCAAAAAGTCAAGTCATTTTTTTAAACTTGAAAAAGAGTTGAAAAAGTGCTATATTTATTAAATGATCACCATAAAGGAAATAGCCCGTCTGGCGGGTGTTTCCGCAAAAACAGCGGAACGGGCGCTCTCAGGAGCGACCAAGGACAAGCGGCGCGATGCCAGAGAACGCGCCGACCGGGTGCGGCAGATCGCCGCCGCCCATGGGTACCGGCCGAGTGAACTTGCGCTGGCGCTCCGTCGCGGCTCCACCAGAAGTTTCGGTTTTCTGGTGGATGTGCTGACCGATCAGTTTCTGGCGGCGGCAGTTGAGACTGCCATGGATGAAGCGTGGGGAAAGGGATACAAGATCTCTCTGCAGCTGGCACGGTTCGACAGAGAACAGACCGCAGAGGCGTTGGAGGGATTCCTTGCCTCAGGTGTGGAGGGGATCATCACCTCATGCGCCCCCGGACAGCTGCCGGTGGAAATCATGGAAAGTCTTGCCGGACGGAATTTCCCCTTCTTTACTTTATGCGGCCGCAGCGGATGGGATTTTTCTTCTGCGGCTCCTGACTATACTTACGCTTTGCCTCAGGCTGTAGAACATCTTGCTGCAAGAGGACACCGGAAGATCACCCTCTGTCTTTTCGCCGGGAAGGAACTTGACAATCTGGTGACAGAAAGGCTCTTTCTTGACAGTTGTGCCGCATCGGGAGTCGTGCCTGATTTCCGGATACACAGTGAGAAAAAACAGGCCGTTCAGCTTGCAGATGAGAAACTCCCGGCAGTCATCCTTTACGGAAAATACTCCATGCGGATCTATCTTGACCGCTGCCGGGAGTCCGGTTTCAAAAGCGATGTGATCGGGATCTATAACGAGTGGACCTTTGCCGCCGCACAGCCTTTTGAACTTTGCGGTATCATACTTGAACAGGCGGAACCCTCTGTCAGGGGGGCCGTCAACCAGCTCTTAGATCAGCTTGAGGGCAAACCCGCCGCACATCTCAGATACACAGCGGCATTTGTGCCTGAAGAGAAACTGCATTTCCTCAAGGTCGCGGATCTTGCCAATCAGCTGCTCTTTGAACAGCCCTGATCACACGAGAAAAGGCTCCTTGCCGCTCCGGTGGAGCATGATTTCATCAATGACCGCATTGCTGCGGTGGGTCAGGATGAATTCCACGATATCGGCAATATCTTCAGGCATGATCATTCCTTCCGGGGAGAGATCGGGGCGGGTGACTTTGACCATGTCTGTGTAGACTCCCCCCGGTGAGATGGCATGAAAACGGATGTTTTCTTTATAATATTCTGAAGCCGCACTTTTTGTCCAGCCGAGCAATGCGTGTTTTGAGGCACTGTAAACACTTTGCATGGGATAACCGGCATGCCCTGTGACCGAGGCTATATTGATGACTGCTGCAGCGGATGAACGTTTCAAATAGGGCAGACATTTCTGAGTGAGAAAAAAAGGCACTTTGGAGTTTATTGCCATGATCCTGTCAAATTCCTCCGGCGTGACCTTTTCAAAGGGAGTATTGGCAGCAGTGCCCGCATTGTTGATGAGAAGATCCAAACTGCCGCATTTTTCAATGGCATTTTCCACTGATCGAGACAAAAATTCAAGATCCGTCAAATCGCCGGGGTATGTCAGGCAGAATGAGTATTCTTTTACAAGCGTCTCTGTTTCCCGGAGTTTTTCTCTGTTGTTTCCTCCCAGCAGAATAAGTTTCATTCCGAGCCGGGCGCATCTTTCAGCCACAGCTCTGCCGATGCCTCCGCCGGCACCGGTAACAATAACCGTGTTGTCTTTTAAGGATTTTTGCATTTTTCAGGGCTCCTGAACAGCTTCTTTTTTACGGGCGGCATTTGCAGCAACAATGCCGGAAAGGGCGAAAAGAGCCAATATGTTGGGCAGCACCATCAGCTGATTGAACATATCCTGAAGCTCCCAGACAAGATCGTTTTTCATCATTGTTCCGGTGAAAACGGCTGCTGCAGCCAGAAGTGAATACAGAAGAGTTGCCTTTGCTCCGAAAAGATACTGGAAATTGATCTTTCCGAAATAATGCCAACTCAAGATGGTGGAAAATGCAAAGAACAGCAGACAAATTGCTATAAAAATATTCCCTGCCGCAGCAGTGCTCACCGATGAAACAGCACACTGCACCAAATTGGTTTTGGTCAACCCCGAAGATGCAAGGAGTTCCGTATAAGTGGCGCCCGTAGCATTGGCAAGAGGGCCGGAACCGGTATAGATGGTGGAAATAATGATCAGTGCGGTCATGGTCAAAACAACACCGGTATCAATAAAAACTCCGATCATGGCGACTGTTCCCTGCTGGTGAGGTGTCTTGACATGAGCCGTCGCATGGGCATGGGGCGCGGATCCCATACCGGCTTCGTTGGAAAATAATCCGCGCTTGACGCCCTGACAGACAGCTGTTTTCAGTGCTGCACCCAGAGAACCGCCTATGAGGGCATCCGGCGCAAAGGCGTATTTGAAAATGGCGCAAAATGTGTCAGGAAGGTATTCTATCCTTATTAACAGCACTGCAATGCCTCCCAGCAGATAGATGAGTGCCATGAAAGGAACCAGTTTTTCTGTGATCCTGGCGAGGCGGTTGACGCCCCCTGCGAAGATCAGCATGGCAATGATGGCAATGACGATACCGACGCTCCATGGGGGCAATTTGAATGCATTGCAGCATGTTTCACCGATGGAGTTCGCCTGAACCATACACCCCATGAAACCGAGAGAGATAATGGTTGCCACGGCAAAAAATCCTGCCAGAAAGGTTCCGAAAGCGTTGGGGAAAGCACGTTTGATGTAATAGACAGGGCCGCCATGGGGAGTCCCGTCAGTGTCAACTTGCCGTGTTTCCTGAGCAAGGACCGCTTCTGCGTAGCTTGTTGCCATGCCGAAAAAGGCAATGACCCACATCCAGAAAATGGCGCCGGGACCGCCGGTAAGGATAGCTCCGGAAGCACCTACGATATTACCGGTTCCCACCTGGGCCGCCACTGCAGCGGTCAGAGCCTGAAATGAGCTGAGTCCCCTTTTGTTTTCCGAACCGTTGAGAGAAAAACTGCTGAAAGCGTTTCTGATGCCTTCACCGAAACAGCGGAGCTGAACAAAACCTGTTCGCAAAGTGAAGTAGATCCCCGCTCCGGCAAGAAGTGTGATCAGCACATAGTCGGAAAGGCTGCTGTTGATCTTTGATACGATCTGAAGTAGATCCATTTGGGGGATATCCTGAGATTTGGTTTAAGAATAAAGGAAACGGAACATCTGAAAGTTTCAGTTATTCCGTTTTGCGTTCTCTTAAGATAGCACAAAAAGCTCTGTTTGTCAAGAAAAAATGTTTTTTCAGGGCCTTAATATAATGTCCCCTGCCTTGTTTGTCAAGGAGGGGACATCATAAATCATCGTTGGCAGTATGGAAAGAACTTAAAACCGGATCTTTCCGTACCGGTCTCTGGTGTTGCGCCAGGAGACCTGTTCAAAGTTGTATTCCCATACCATGAAAAAGCTGACGCCGGGATATTGATGATCGGCGGTTGCGTTGAAAAGCCAGGCGCTGCCGGGCTGCGGCTTTTTCCCAAAGGCGCTGAAAGGAATGGTCAATTCAGCAGATATTTCGCCCGGAGCAAGTTTGACGCCGGGGGCCGGGACAACTGTCCTGCCGCAGGTTTTACCATTGCCGTAGACATCACCATTGCCTTTGTTGGCAGCATTGGTGAGCGTTCTGACGTAGCACGCGGGACGTCCGTTGCGGAACCGGCAGACAAAGCGCTTCAGATTTTTTTCATCAGGGCCGAGATAGACAGATATCTGGCTTTTTTCCATCTCTTTGTAGGTGGAACTGCTCCGGATGAAGATGACTTTCAAAGAATCCTGTTCAACGCGGGTGACGATCCTGACGGCTTTTTCCTTTTGCACGGGGACCATCTCTGTCAGATAGTTGCCCGGAACGAGGTATTGGGGAACTGTGTCACCGGCTTTGATGACTCTTCCGGCGCATTTGACGCCTTTTTCTTTGAGCCAGATCATATCCCAGTTGAAGGGGGCAAAGAGCAGCCCCCGCATTCTGCCTCCTGCATGTACGGCATTTTTAGCAGCATAAGCAAAAAGGGCATATCCGTTTTTGAAAGTCTGGTTGTTTTTGTTCCACTTGAGAGCGTTGAGAAATTCCTGACGGGCGATAAGGTGTTTTTCGGCTTCCCGGTAATCTGCATCCGAAAGAGTTTTGCGGAACTTGCTCAGAGCATTGACGGCCCTGGCTGTATGCATCAGATAGTCCAACTCAAAGCGTGCCAGTGAAAGCTGCCAGTTTTTACCGGATTTGGCTTCAGCCTTTTTGAGGATGGAATCCAATTTGACGATCACATCTTCATTCCAGCGGAGAAGTACCGTTCCGAAGGCGGCGCGGTCGTATGTGGGAAGATTGCCGTTGAGAAGAGCCGGATCGTTCCAATCGGTCTCTTTGACAGTATAATGAAGGTCGAGACGTGAGTTGATGAGTGTGTAGAACTCCTCCATTTCTTTTGCCGCTTTGGGGAAGATCGCGCCGCAGAAACGTTTGAGGAGTTTATTGACATCCTGGTCGGGATCTTCTGTCAGTTTGAGCCAGATATAGTAGTTGGGGCCTTCGAGTCCGTGGGCTTCGCCGAAACCGCAGCAGTAGATGCCCTTGACATTGCTCCGCAAAAGCGATTTGACCTGTGCCTTGAGGAAACTCCAGGAACGTTTGGGCATGAATCCTTCGTTGTTGTAGTATCCCCAGTTGTAAAGATAGACAACAAATCCTCCGGGGACCTTGTGAGGAGCCCATGTTTTGAGGATCTCTTCACTGAAAGGGGCAAGCTCAATGACCACATTATCCGGGAACTCCTTGAAAGTCCGGGGAGGCTGCCGGGTGGGGCCGTAAGCCATGATACAGACTTTTTTACCGGGACGGTCTTTCAGAAGTCTGCGGGCAAAATTCCGGTGAAGGATCCAGAGTTTTTCTCCCCAGACGGGCGAGTTGCGGTAAGCGCTTCTGTTTGTGGGCGGGACGCCGGGATTCAAGCCGAAAAGATTCGCGCATCCTTTGCATTCGCAGGGGAGAAATCCGTCACTTTGGCCGAGCTGTACCATGTCGTATCCTCTGTCAATGTGGTCAAGGATCTCTTTGTAGATGAGCTCCTGAACATCCTTGTTCGCAAGACAGATCTGCACCCGGGGACCGGGATCGCGTTTCCCTTTGCTGAGGGCATAATATTCAGGATGAGTCTTGAAATATTTTTTCGGATTGAGAGCAACATTGTGATTATGTCCGCCGTAACATCCGTACCAGGGAGCGAAGAATGAGTTGTTGGCAAGATCATAATCAAGGTTGCGTCTGCCTGCCATGTTGTATTCAATGACAGGAACGCGCTTGTAAGAGAAATTTTCCGGAACGGCAAGACGTTTGATTTTCGGAACACCGTCGCGTGAGTCAGGCGTTCCGGCAAAGACGGCGCCTGTGAATTTTTCCAGAAAGGTCAGCATGGCTTTATGGGAGCCGAGAACATAACGCTGACGGTAGGTCTTGGTGACATCGCTTTTGTTGCGCCAGTCCATGCCATGAAGGTAGATGTTTCCCTCTTTGACATCGATTCTGTGTTCCCAGGTTTTGTATTTTGCAGGAACGAGCCCCGCCTTGCGGACTGCATCTGTCGTGCCGAAAAAAATAGCTTTGCCTTTGCCGTCGAAGCGGCTTTCCGGAACAACCGGCAGCACGGCGCCGGTGGCGTGGCGGAGAAGGCGCTGCAAAGTTTCTGCGCCGATGGAACTGTAACGGTTGTGGAAAGGATAAAGTTCCTTGTCCGCATAAACGATCTTGTAGGCAGAACGTCCTCCATTGATGATCTCAATATCGGCACCGCACAGCAGAAAGGCTGTTGTACACAGAAGGGATAAAATAAGTTTTTTCATGATTTACCTTTGCTTGATTTATTGTCTTATGCCAGAGAGTCGCGGCAGACACGCATGACATTGCCGCCGATTATCTTTTGAATGTCGCTGTCAGAGTAGCCGCGCATGACAAGGCCGACGGTGAAAAGGGGCCAGTTCGTCCATGCCAGTGATGCGAAATCATCGGGAGCGTTGGGACCAGAGCCGGGAGCGCGCCAGTACTGTTCCCAGAGCTTGCGGCTTTTGGGGGCGTTTTCGGTCCAGATATACTCAGAAAGTGTGGCACAGCGGTCAGTTCCGATGGCAACGTGGTCAACACCGAAGGTTTTTGCAACGTAGTCGATGTGGTCCAGAAGAGCGTTGATATTCTTTCTGCCCTGAAGGAATGCCGGATAACAGCAGATCCCCACATAACCGTTGGTCTTTTTGATGGCTTCAATAACTTCGTCACATTTGGCGCGGTAGTGAGTGGAAATTTTACCGGCGGTGGTGTGGCTTGCCACCACTGGCTTTTTTGAACACAAGGCTGCTTCAAGACTTGTCTGCTGCCCTGAGTGGGCAACATCCGGAATGACTCCCACCCGGTTCATTTCAGCTATGGTCATGCGTCCGAAATCACTGAGTCCGGCATTGGCGACTTCCGCACAGCCGTCACCGATGAGGTTGCGGCGGTTGTAAGTCAGGTGCATCATGCGGACTCCGAGGTTGAAAAAGGTTTCGATCAGATGGAGATTTTCATCAGCAGAGATGAAACGGGAGGGCAGGGGGACGCCGTTGGTGGTAATATAGAGCGCTTTATTGCCCCGGGCGCGGATCTGTTCAAGTTTGTCGGGAAAAGCACATCTTTCGTAGGTTTCAGAACAGAAGTCAATGGTTCTTGTGTAGTTGCCCAGACGCTTGAGAAGAAGTTCAGCGTCGTTGCTTTCTTCACCGCAATTCTGAAAAATACAGTCCACGCCCCCGAAGTCCCAGGCTTCCCGGAGCAGTTTGCGGATCTGCGGATCATGGAATCCTTCCACCATGTGATGCATTTCATCGGCATAGTGTATTTCAGCCCGTGACGCGCCGGCGGCAATGAGATCATCCATTCGTGAAGAACGGCCGCCGCAGAGAGGCATAAAGCCGTAAGCGTCAAAGACGAGGGAGTTTTTGTGGAGCTCAAGACCATGTTCAAGGTCTTTTGCAGAGGGGTTGAGGATCTGCAGGGCCAGAAGCCGGTTTTTTTCTGCGTTGATCATTATGAAAATTTCCTGTGATGCAAATGATTGATGTACAATGTAACTGACCTATTATAGATGCGAAATGAAAAAAAGTCAAGGGGGATTGCTCAGGAAGGTGGTAAAATCAGAAAAAAAAGAGAAAAATTAAAAAAAATAATGATTTTAAACTTGAAAAAAAAGGCGAAAGGGTGTAATTTATATGACAATCAGGATTCCGGAAGGTTTTGCGGTGAATTCCATTCCACCGCACCGCATCACCCGAGGAGCAAGTAAAGAAGCGTAGAGAACGGCGCGGTATGATACTTGCCACCAATCCGTGTAGCACGGCAGTTTGAAACTGTCGGGGTTGGGGGAAGGGGAGACTGCGGCGTGCTTTGCAATTTTATGAAAAAAGGGTGAAAGAACATGAAAGTCAGAGCGTCGATTAAGCGCAGATGTCAGTTCTGCCAGGTCATCAAAAGAAACGGAATTATCCGTGTCATCTGCTCGCGCGATCCGCGCCACAAGCAGCGCCAGGGTTAATTCATCTGGTAAAGTGTCAAGTATTTTCAAACGTTAATAACATTTTAAGAACAGGAATCCAAAAATGCCACGTATTATCGGAGTGGATATCCCCGGCAACAAGCGCGTTGAATATTCTCTGCGCTATCTGTACGGGATCGGCCCCACCAAGGCGCTGGAAATCATTGAAAAGGTCGGAATCGACCGCAATATCAAGGCAAGCGAACTCACTCCTGAGCAGATTGCCAAAATTACCAAGATCCTGCAGGACGATATCATGGTGGAGGGTGACCTTCGCCGTGCAGTTGATGCTGATATCCGTCGTCTTCAGCAGATCAACTGCTACCGCGGAATCCGTCATCGCCGGAAACTTCCCTGCCGCGGACAGCGCACCAAGACCAATGCCCGTACCCGTAAAGGTAAGCGCGTGACCATCGGTGCTATCCGCGACAAAACTCAGCGTCGTCTGGCCGCCAGTGCTAAGGCGTAAGTTTTGGGTAACAGTTAACAATCTCAGGAATATTATATTATGGCAGAAGAATTGGAAAAGAATGTTGCCGCTGTTGAAGCTCCGGCAGAGCAGGCCGCTGAGGCTGCTGCTCCCAAACAGCGTGCAAAAAGCGGTCGCCATATCCAGAGTGGTATTGTCTACGTTCTGGCGACCTTCAATAATACCAAAGTCACCTTTACCGATATGCATGGAAACGTGCTTTGCTGGTCAACCGGCGGTAAGAATGGTTTCAAAGGCTCCCGTAAGAGCACTGCTTATGCTGCTCAGGTCATTGCCGGCGATGCCGCCAAGAAAGCTCAGCTTTACGGTATGAAGGAAGTTGAAGTCCGTATTAAAGGACCCGGTGCCGGTCGTGAATCCGCTGTGCGGGGACTTATCCTTGCCGGACTTGAAGTGACCGTCATCAAAGATATCACCCCGGTGCCGCACAACGGCTGCCGCCCCCCGAAGCGTCGGCGTGTCTGATTACGGACAACGATCCAATCGCTTCAGTCCGGTGTTCCGGAGTGTGTGAAAAACTCCGGGCTCCGAACAACGCAACTCTGCGGAGCTGCGTGATAATTTGATAAACGTGTCCGTAAAAAAATACTGGGGAGGATAACCTAATGAATTGTGAAAACAGATTTCCGATGCCGAAGTCTATCGTGGTTGATGAAGCAACCATGACCGATACCTATGCCAAGTTTTTGGCACAGCCTTTTCAGAGGGGCTATGGCCATACGCTGGGTAATTCGCTGCGTCGGGTGCTGCTTTCTTCTTTGGAAGGAGCTGCGATCTGCTCAGTTCGCATTGATGGCGTCAAGCACGAATTCGGCTCACTTGAAAATGTGGTCGAAGATGTGACTGAAATTGTCCTCAATCTGAAGAATGTCCGTCTGAATCTTCATGCAGAAGGACCGAAACTGCTCGAGATCCGCAAGGATAAAGCAGGTCCGGTGACGGCAGCCAATATCATTTGCGACAGTACCGTTGAAGTCTTGAATCCTGATCAGCTGATTTGTACTCTTGACAAGGCATTTCCCTTCCGTGCGGAAATCGAAGTGATTACCGGCAAAGGTTATTTGCCTGCTGAGAAGAACACCGCGGCCCGTTCTATCGGAACGATCCCCGTTGACTGTCTCTTCAGCCCTGTTACCTGGGTCAACTATCAGGTTGGAGCCGCCCGTGTCGGTGAAGAAACCGAAATGGACAGCCTGACTCTTGAAATCTGGACCGATGGCCGTATTTCTCCGCGCAATGCGCTTGAGGAAGCTGCCCGGATCCTGCGTGATCATTTGCAGCCCTTCCTGGGAACTCAGGTCGTTCCGCAGGATGTCAAACTCAGCGACGAAGAGAATCGCCTGTTCAAGCTGCTGTCTCATGACATCGAGTCCCTGGATCTCTCTGTCCGGGCCATGAACTGTCTGAACAGCGCCAATATCAAGCTGCTCTACGAACTGTGTACCAAGACCGAGGGCCGGATGCTCAAATTCCGGAATTTCGGCCATAAGTCATTGGAAGAAATCAAAGAAAAAATTGAAAAGCTCGGATTGGAACTTGGTATGGTTCTCAGCGACCGGCTTGTTGCGGCTCTTGACGCCGAAGCAGCCAGTGTCCGCGCCGAGTCAGAGGAGAATAAATAATTATGCGTCATAAAGTTGACACTCTTAAGCTCGGTCGTTCCAGCGCACATCGCCGGGCGATGTTGGCTAACATGGTCAGCAGCCTCTTTTACAGCGGCCGCGTTGAGACCACCTTGGTCAAGGCCAAGGCCGTCCGCCGTATGGCTGAACGTATGATCACCCTTGGCAAGCAGGGAACTCTTCACAGCCGTCGTCTCGCCGTTGCCCGTATGCATGACGAGAATGCTGTTAAAAAGCTTTTTGATGAGATCGCTCCTGCTTACACCGGCCGTCAGGGCGGTTATACCAGAATCCTCAAACTGGGTCAGCGTCGCGGAGATGCTGCTGAAACCTGTTTGCTGATGCTGGTCGAAGGTGGCGAAGTTGCAGGAAAGGAAAAGGCTGCTGCTGAAGCTCAGGCCTGATCTTTGATCTGCAGAAATAAAAAGGGGAGTGCTGTCAGGCTCTCCCCTTTTTGATTTGAAAGAATATTTTGTTTCAAGTTGGATTTTTTTTGACAGAGGGAATTATGGAACGTGCTGATTTGAAAATTTGGGGTAAACTTGACCGCCATGAATTTATCAGAGTTGTAGCTTTTGGAGCCTCCAACACACAGCGTTATCTGCCGGGGACGCATTGGTTCGATTATGTTCACATGGGGTTCAACAATCGGTTTGGCGGCAGCTGCGGACATTTTATCAACTCCGGCATCAGCGGCAATACGACTCTTGATCTGTTGAATCGCTTTGAGCATGGTCTTGCTTATTATAAGCCGGATCTGGTCATTATGACTATTGGTGGAAATGATTGCAATCCGGTCAAAAATATCGACGCCTCTCAGTTCCGCAGCAATCTGCTTGAACTTTGCCGCAAAATCAAAGCCCTGGGCAGTGATATTCTGATCCAGACTTATTATGCCTGTGATCTTGAAATGATTACCCCCCCTGAACGTGCTGATCTCATGGTGAAATACATGCAGATCGTCCGTGAGGTCGCTGCTTCTGAAAACCTTATGCTCAACGATAATGATATGCGGTGGGCAAGACTCCGTGACAATGATATTGAAACGTTCCGTCTGCTGATGCTCAACAGTATGCATGTAAACGATATCGGCAATCAGCTCATCGGACTTGATCTTATGCGGAAACTTGAGCTGCCTCTCTCTGCCAATTACCGTGCTCAGTGTTCTGCCGGTTTGCTGGCCCAGGCGCTTATGGATCGTTATGAAAAATAATGGTTCAGCCTTGAAATTTTGCGTTCTGTTTCTTTCGAAGATCTCAAAATATTGAAAATAACGGTTAAAATCTTAAAAAAAATGGAATTTGCTATTGACTAAATGACAATTCAGTGGCATATTATGTGATTGCTATTTTTTACTGTATGTCAGCAAATAATCTTATTAACCTTATAATATATTGGAGAAAAAAATGACTAAACGTGATCTGGTGGTCAAAATCGCCCGTGAAACTACTTTTGCAACACAGAATGAAATCGCTGAAATCGTTCAGAAGACCCTTGATTATATCTCAGAAGAACTGATTGCCGGAAATACCATCGAGCTCCGTAAGTTCGGTGTTTTTGAGATCAAAGTCCGCAAGAGCCGCGTCGGCCGCAATCCCAATCAGCCTGAGAACAAGGTTACCATTCCTGAGCGTGCCGTGGTGAAGTTCCGCGCCGGCAAGGATCTCAAGGAAGCTGTTGAGAAACTCGATACCGCCTCCTTCAAATAATTCAGGAGCCGCAAGTATAGATTAAATAATCCACGCCTGACGAAAGATAAACAGAATCTTTAATTCGTCGGGCGTAGCTTTTATCAGGAGTCCAATATAATTATGAAAAAACTTACCCGTAAAAATCTGGTCTTTCTCGGTGCCCCTGGTGCCGGAAAGGGGACGGTATCCAATCTGATGCTCAAGAACTATCAGATCGCGCACATCTCTACCGGAGACATCCTTCGTGCTGAAGTTGCCAAGCAGACCCCTGCCGGTAAAGAGGCTGAAGCTCTGATGAAATCCGGTCAGCTGGTTCCCGATGCTCTGGTTGCCGGAATGGTCCGCAGCCGTTTGGCAGAACCTGACTGTGCCGACGGATTCATCCTTGATGGATTCCCCCGCACTGTTCCTCAGGCTGAACTTCTTGAGAAGGCTCTCGAAGAGCTGGGAACCAAGCTGGACTGTGTTGTCTGCTTTGACGTTCCCGATGAAGAACTGATTCAGCGTCTGACCGCCCGTATGAACTGCCGCGGCTGCGATGAGATCTACAACAAGATCTTCAAAAAGCCTGCCAGGGAGGGGATCTGCGACAAATGTGGTTCCGAACTCTATCAGCGCGCTGATGACTCTCTTGAAACTGCCAAATCCCGCCTTGCTGTGTTCCACAAGCAGACCCAGCCCCTGATGGACTATTACACTCAGCGCGGACTGGTTTTCACTCTGCCCAATGCAGATCACGAAACCATCATGGCTGCCATTGCCAAAGAGCTGGAATAAGTTAAGGACTTTCATACCGTGGCTAAAGCCATTGTACATACCGAAGAAGAGATAATCCGCATCCGGCGGGCGGCACAGGTGACGGCAGAGGTGCGCGATAAGATCGCCAACTCTATTGAAGCCGGCATGTCTACCGCCCAGCTGGATGAAATCGCCGCTGCCTATATCGCCGAAACAGGCGGTACCAGCGCCTTTCTCGGATATTGCGGGTTCCCCGGAAACATCTGCATTTCACTTAATGAAGTGGTTGTTCACGGGATCCGCAGTGCCGACAGGATTATCCGCGAGGGGGATATTGTCAGCATTGATGTGGGAGTCCGCATTGACGGTGCTGTGGGTGATACTGCCCGTACAGTAGCTGTCGGTGAGGTTTCTGCTGATGTGAAACGTCTGCTTGCCGGAACTGTTGAAGCTCTTGATGCCGGGATCGCCGCCTGCCGGGTGGGAAATCGTGTGGGACATATCAGTTCCGCTGTTGAGAAGAGTGCCCATAAACACCGTCTCGGAGTTGTCCGGGATTATGTGGGGCATGGATGCGGAATAAAACTTCACGAGCCCCCTGAAGTTCCCAATTTCTCAGGTTGGGGGTCCGGCGTTAAACTTGAGCCGGGCATGGTGCTTGCCATTGAACCGATGCTCAATCTGGGAACGTGGAAGGTAATTACTGACCGGAGTGACCACTGGACGGTTCGTACATGTGACGGACTTTACAGCGCGCACTTTGAACATATGGTGCTT
The DNA here is from genome assembly GCA_017507125.1 of Lentisphaeria bacterium. Taxonomy (GTDB): domain Bacteria; phylum Verrucomicrobiota; class Lentisphaeria; order Victivallales; family Victivallaceae; genus UBA1784. The sequence goes on along the minus strand of JAFWBQ010000097.1, from coordinate 3,786 downwards.
ATAACTGAAAATCAACCGGAGATTCTGACGTGGCCAAAGATGATGTGATTCGTATCGAAGGTGTGGTCAAGGAACTGCTCCCCGGAACCATGTTCCGGGTGGAGATCCAGTCCGGACATCTGGTGACAGCTCATATTTCCGGCAAGATGCGGATGAATTTCATCCGTATTCTGCCCGGTGACGCTGTGACCCTTGAGATGTCTCCCTATGACCTCACTAAAGGACGGATTGTTTTCCGCCGGAAATAACGGTTGACAGTCCATATATTGCAAGTATAACCTGTTCCGTTATAAGTTTTTCCGGAACAGGAAGTTTTCATTTTTATTAACAGGAGTCCAAATTGAAGATTTTAGTCATCAATGCCGGCAGCAGTTCCATGAAGTTCACGCTGTTCGAAATGGAAAAACAGGCCGTTCTCGCCAAGGGTGTCTTTGAGCGTATCGGTGCCGAGAACCCCAATCTGATCTACAAGAAAGCCGACGGCTTCAAGTTTGAGCAGGTCATCAAAATCGCTGACCATGTGGATGCTCTCAAAGAGATCTGCAAGAAGCTGGTCGATCCCGAAATGGGCGTTATCGCTGATTTGAACGAAATCGTTGCCATCGGTCATCGTGTGCTCCATGGCGGCGAAAAAATCACCGCTCCCGTGCTGGTCACTGAGGAAATCAAACAGGTCGTCCGCGACTGCTTCCCCCTCGGTCCTCTGCACAACCCCGCCAACCTCGCCGGTATCGAAGCGTGCGAAGAGCTGATGCCCGGCAAGCCCAACGTGGCTGTTTTCGATACCCAGTTCCACATGACCATGGCTCCTGAGGCTTACCTCTATGCCATTCCCTATGAGTACTACGAAAAGCATGGTATCCGCAAGTACGGATTCCACGGCACCAGCCACCACTATGTGACTCTTGCCACTGCAAAATTCCTGGGCGTCGCCCTTGAAGATACCAACATCATCACCTGCCACCTGGGCAACGGCTGCAGCATGGCAGCTGTCAAGGGCGGTAAAGTCATCGACACCACCATGGGACTGACTCCGCTGGAAGGTCTGATGATGGGCGGCCGCTCCGGCGATATGGATCCTGCTGCTGTGCTCCGTCTGGTGGATCTCGGCATGAGCACCAAAGAAGTTGACACCATGCTCAACAAGAAGTCAGGACTTTACGGCGTGGGCGGTATCAACTCCGGCGACATGCGCGACATGCTGGGCGCTGCTGAGTCCGGCAATGAAAGAGCTCAGCTTGCCATCAAGATGTTTGTCCGCCGTATTGTGAAATACATCGGTTCCTACTATGTGCTGGTTGGCAAACCTGCTGCTCTGGTCTTCACCGGTGGTATCGGTGAATTCTCCACTGCCATCCGCGAAAAGGTCATTGAAGCTCTTGCTGCTCTTGACATCAAGCTGGATCCTGCCGCCAACGAAGCCTGCTTCGGCAAAGCCGGTGTCATTTCCACTGCTGACAGCGCCTGGAAAGCCGTTGTCATGCCTACTGATGAAGAGCTGATGATCGCTCAGCACACCCAGAAGATCGTCTGCTGAATCAGAAAGGGGTGAAATTGGAGCGGTAACGCTTTATGATCCCCCGCATACCGTAACGTTCAAGTTGCGGAAAGATTTCTCTGAATCCCGCCCCGTAAACCGGGTCGGGATTTTTTTGCATAGCGTTAAAAAATCCCTTGTGTTTTTTCAGCAGAAGCCATTGCCCTGAAACAGCTTCGCAAATTCCCTCCGTGATTTTGGGATCTTTCCCGGATCCTGCATGATGATAGAGGTGATCATGGGTCAATTCGTGAACCATGACCTTGGCGGCAACTGTCCGGGGAAGATTGTCAAGCATATAAAGCGTACATTGCCACTCTTTTGAGATTCTTTTCTTCAATCCTTTGCGTTCCTCCCTGGTAGTGACAAGGACTTTCATACACCCCATAGCGTTGGGGTCTCTGGTGATGTTCCGCAGAGCCTTCGGGCTGACAAGACGCAAAGTAATACGGTGTTGGGGATCAAAGTTGTGCATTTCAGACAAATCCCACCGGAGTTGCTGCAACAGCCGCATTACCTGCGGATGAGTAAGAGCCGTTCTGCTGCAATCCAGACATTGTATTCTGCCGTCTTGCAGTATTCTTTTTCTGGGAGCAGGATAAAAGCAGGAAAAACATTTTTTGTGACTGCTGCATGTTCCGCAGAAACGTCTTGAGTCGCCGTTGATCCCCATAACGATCATATAACGTCCTCTGGGGATCTCTTTGCAGGAGTAACAGCTGAACTTTGCCTTAGCGCATCTTTCTGAACAGTAGTGACGGTTTTCAGCGCTGAAACGCATATAGCGGGAGCCTTTGCCGCAATGGGCACAGATTTTTACTTCTCCGTGAAGCAGAAATGCTCCGGAGCAAATCAGGAGTATCAGCAAAAATTTCATAAGTTTTCAACATCCCTTTGTTGTATTGAAATTTTCTCTTTACAGTTAATATAGTCTTTCTGAGACAACTTTGCAAGTTGAAATGTTTTTTGACACCAAATGACTTGAAAAAAACACCAGTTTGCTGTATATTAGGTGCATAGCTTTTTCTTTAACAACTCTTTATTTAAGGAGAGACAAAATGTCTGCAATTGAAAAGTTTGCCGAGCGCGCCCGTTCTGTGGCCCGCACCATCGTTCTGCCCGAAGGTCAGGATCCCCGTGTTGTTGTCGCTGCCAACAAGGCTATGGATGAAAAAGTCTGCGCCAAGGTCATCGTTCTCGGAACTGAAGCCGAAATCGCCGAAGCCTGTGCCAAAGCAGGCGTGACTGAGCGCAAGTTCGAATCTCTTGATTACATGGCTTCTCCTTTGCTGCAGGAATATGCCAACCAGCTTTATGAAAAGCGCAAAGCCAAAGGTCTTGAGCTTGAGAAGGCTGTCAAGATGATGTCCAACCGCATCTACTTCGGCGCCATGATGTGCAAAAACGGCGCTGCCGACGGTCTGGTCGCCGGAAGTATCGCTTCCACCGCTGACATGCTCCGTGCTGCGTTCCACTGCATCGGAACTGCTCCCGGCATCAAAAGTGCCAGCAGCACCTTTGTTATGGACCTTGCCGAACCTACCGAATCCGGTGACGATGTTCTGCTTTTCTCTGACTGCGGCGTGATCCCCAATCCCGATGCCAACCAGCTGGTCGATATTGCCATGGCGACTGCCAAGACCTATCGTTCACTTTTGGGCAAGACTCCCAAAGTGGCTTTCCTTTCCTTCTCCACCAAGGGCAGTGCTGAAGATGATCTGCTTATCAAGATCCGTGAGGCTTCCGCTGAGTTTGCCCGCCGCGTTGAAGCTGATAAACTGGATATCCTTTGCGACGGTGAACTCCAGGCTGATGCCGCTATCGTTCCCAGTGTCGGTGCCGCCAAGGCTCCCGGCAGCCCTGTTGCCGGTCAGGCTAACGTGCTGATCTTCCCCGATCTGAACGCCGGAAACATCTGCTACAAGCTGGTTCAGCGTCTGGGTAAGGCTCAGGCTTACGGTCCTGTTCTTCAGGGACTTGCCATGCCTCTGAACGACCTTTCCCGCGGCTGCTCTGCCGATGATATCTACGGAGAGATCGTTATTACTGTCTGTCAGTCCATGTGATTGATTGCAAGCAAAGAAAGCTCCTTCCCTCAGGGGAGGGAGTTTTTTTAGTATGCGCGGCATGCGCATTGACTCGTCGGTGAAAGTCCGATACAGACCTTGTCAGTAGGAACTGTTAGCGAAAGCCAAGGGTGTCCATCGTGAGGTGGAATCTGAAAGAAGGCAATAGCAAAATCCCGGTCT
>JAFWBQ010000096.1 GCA_017507125.1 Lentisphaeria bacterium | reverse complement strand
GTTCGTCAGACCGGGATTTTGCTATTGCCTTCTTTCAGATTCCACCTCACGATGGACACCCTTGGCTTTCGCTAACAGTTCCTACTGACAAGGCCTGTACCGGACTTCCACCGGCGAGTCAATGCGCATGCCGCGCATACCAGAAAAAGGGATTTGGAAAAACTCTTCCAAATCCCTCTGTTGGTTTGTCTTTTTTTCAGCAAATACGGGGCAGAAGCTCGCCTCCGGGAGGCGGCAGCATGGTTTGAGCTCCGATTTCGGTGGTTACGACCACTTTGCCGACAGGATCAGCAATAACTTCTCCTATAACAACAGCTTCGGCTGAGTAAGGCAGCTGCCGCAATTTTTCAACGATGGCGTCGGCCTCAGATTTGGGCGCAAAGATGACAAGTCTGCCTTCGCAAGCCAGATACAAGGGTTCAAGACCGAGCATTCCGCACACACCTCTGACTCCGTCTGCCACAGGAACTGCCTTTGAATCAATGCGGATCCCCACATTGCTCTGTCCGGCAATTTCATAAAGAACAGTTCCGACTCCGCCGCGGGTGGCATCGCGGATCACATGGATATCCTTTGTTACCTTGAAAAGCTCTTCCACAGTTCCCCACAAAGGAGCACAATCACTGGTAACATCTGCTTCAATACCGAATTCATCACGGGCAAGAAGGATGGTGCATCCATGGCGCCCCACATCGCCGGTCACGATAACGGCATCCCCCGGCTTTGCGGCACTGCCTGAAGTACGGATCCCCGGCATGATCTCACCAATACCGGTGGTGGTGATAAAGACATTATCGACCTGTCCTTTGCCGGCAACCTTTGTGTCACCGGCAACGATCCTGACACCTGCTTCTGCAGCTGTTTTTTCCAAGGCGGCGGCAATTTCTTCAAGTTTATCAAGGGGGAATCCCTCTTCGATAACAAAGGCGCAAGTCATATATTTGGGTTTAGCCCCCATACAGGCAAGATCATTGACCGTTCCGCAAATACTGAGTTTTCCGATATTTCCTCCAGGGAACTCCCAGGGGGAAACAATGAATCCATCGGTCGAAAAAGCGATCTTACCGCTCCAGGGTTCAAGAACAGCGGCATCATCACCGGTAAATTCCGGATTTGCAAAGTGCGCTTTGAAAACCTTGTTGATAAGCTCGTTTGTCTGTTCTCCGCCGGCTCCGTGAGCCAGTGTCACATATTGTTGATCCATAATATCTTATCTCCCATATTGATAGTAAGCTGAACAAGATCCCTCATGGGAAACCATACAGGCGCCCACGGGATTCACCGGCGTACAGATCTTGCCGAAAAGAGGACACTCCTGAGGTTTCAGAACTCCTTTCAGGATTTCTCCGCACCGGCATCCGGCGTGTGGTGTTCCGGAACATTCCGGAACATTAAATTTGACTCTTGCATCAAATCCGGTATACTTTTCGTTGAGTTTCAACCCTGAGCCGGGGATCACTCCAAGCCCCCGCCATTCAGCATCGCAAGGTGTCATAAATTCTTCAATAAGTTTGACTGCTGCCGGATTGCCCGTATCTTTGGCTATACGGCGATAGCAGTTTTCAAAAAATGCTTCTTCCCCGGATTCCGCATGATGAAGGATGACAGCCAGAGCCGTCAACAGTTCATCGGCCTGAAATCCGGCAACTGCGCCTGAAATCCCCTCCGCAAGCAGTTCCCGGCAGATATCGCTGCCGATGATCGTGTGCACATGCCCCGGATACAAAAAGGCATCAGCACACCGTCCTAAAGCTCTGTATGCGTTGGGCATAGTCTTGTTGGAACTTAAAATTGAAAAATTTTTGAGGTTCTGCAGTTGAGCATGTTTGACCGCAAGACATGCCGAGGGCACAGTGGTTTCAAAACCGACAGCAAGGAAGACGACCTCCTCACCGGGATTGGCAGCGGCAAATTCGACAGCATCAAGAGGCGTATAGACAGCTTTTATCTTTGCCCCCTGACTGCGTGCACCTGCCAGACTGAGCTGACTTCCGGGTACACGGATCAGGTCCCCGAAAGTGCAGATCACAGCATTATGCTTCAGCGCAAGTTCAACGGCGCTGTCAATGTATCCGGGGGGAGTCACGCAAACGGGACATCCGGGCCCTGAGATCAATTCGACCTGTGGCGGCAGGATCTTTCTTATGCCGCAGCGGAATATCTCATGGGTGTGGGTTCCGCAAACTTCCATGATCCGCAGGGATCTGCCGGAATAATTTTCAATTATCTCTTTCGGGGTTTTCATCAAGCTGCTCCATGATCTGAGAAGATTCTTCTTCTGAGGAGTTGGTGATTTTTGCAATGGCGATACCGGCATGGACCATAACATAGTCTCCGGGTTCCAGTTCATCAAGAAGTTCAGCAGAAATGGTCCTTCTGGCTCCTGACGCATCAATAACGGCACTGCCGCCCTTGACACTTACCACTCTGGCAGATAATCCGACACACATTTTTTTAATCCTTCTTATTAAGTTGATACATTGCAATGACCGCCTGCCCCAAAGCTATTCCGCCGTCATTGGGAGGAATAAGGCGATGATGCAATATGTTGAAACCATCTTTTTCAAGTTTTTTTATCACAAGCTCCAGCAGCAGAGTGTTCTGAAAAACACCGCCGCTCAAGGCACATGTTCCGATGCCGCACATTTCCCGGCAACGTCTGGCTCCCGCAGCAATAAGAGATGCAAGTCCGGCATGGAAAGTCCAGGCAAGCTGAATAGGATCTTTTCCTTTGAGCCTTTCTGCAATCAGCTGCTTCACAAGAGAAAGTGTATCAAGCTGAAAGAAACTGTTATCGTTTTCAGCAAAAAATCCAGTCAATTCAAAAGCGCTTTCACCTTTATAACGTTGAGCTGCAAACTGCAATTTCATGGCAGCCTCGCCTTCAAATGTGGAAGTTGTACAAATTCCCAGAAGAGCGGAAACGCCGTCAAACAATCTTCCTGAACTGGTGGAACTGATACAATTCAGTTGTTTTTCGATCATTTTCAATTGGAACTTCAACTCGGCTTCACTTTTCCCCATTTCCAGAGAATTGAGCAGAGACAAGGTTGCTGGATCATCAGGAGCCCCCGCAAGAGCAGCGGCAATGCGCCATCCTTCTCTTGAAGATGCATCTCCCCCCGCCTGACGGAACGGAGCAATAGAACCGAGTCTGTTGAATCCGGAAAAGTCAGCTTTCATAAACTCCCCTCCCCAGACAGTTCCATCTGTGCCGTAGCCTGTTCCATCGAAAGAGATCCCGATAACAGGTGAACTGTAATCATTTTCTGCCATACATGCGGCAATATGGGCGTAATGATGCTGGACCTTGATAAGGGGGATCCCCATTTTTTCGGCAACAGCTGTAGAGTTGTACCGGGGATGAAGATCACAGGCTATAAGTTGAGGTGTTATTTCCAAAAGAGAATCCATCCTGGCAACGGACTCTTCAAGCGCATTGACGGTTCTCAAGTCGGCAAGATCCCCCAAATAGGCGGAAGGATAAAAAAGTTCATCTTTTGCCGGACAAAAGGTGTTTTTCAATTCACCTCCCATACCGAGAACTTCCCCTTTGAATCCGCCGGAGACCCGGAAAGGCAGCGGCGCATATCCCCGGGAACGGCGGATCATATAGGGTTCTCCGTTAAATAAATCCAACACACTGTCATCGGCACGGAGCCTGATCCGGCGGTTGTGCGAAAGCAGTACATCACAAAAAGAGGCGATCTGTTCCAGAGCGTCTTCATCGTTGCGGCAGATGGGGGCTCCGGAAAGGTTGCCGCTGGTCATCACCAGAGTATCGCTCATTTTTACATCATCGTCATAATCAAACAGCAGCAGATGCAGGGGAGCATAAGGAAGCATGACACCAATAGAGGGATTGCCGGGGGCAACAACTTCCGGCAAGGCTGAATCAGATTTTTTCTTAAGCAGTACAATCGGCTTCTGCCAGCCGTCAAGCAGAGCCTCTATCCCCGGTGGTATCTCGCAATTTTTCCTGACAGTTTCCAGATTCTGCATCATGACAGCGAAGGGTTTGACGGGACGCCTTTTGAGAATTCTGAGTCTGTTGACAGCTTCAGAGTTCCGTGCGTCGCAGCAGAGGTGAAAACCGCCTATACCTTTGATCGCAACGATTTGTCCTTCCATGATTGCCCGCCGTACAAATTGCAGTGCGTCCCTGCCCTTTTCTTTCCTGCCAACGAGGTAAAGCTCCGGGCCGCACTCATTGCAGCAGACCGGTTGGGCGTCATAACGGCGGCTTTCAGGGGAGTTGTACTCTGATGCACACTCCGGACACATGGGGAACTCCTTCATGCTTGTCCGTTCCCTGTCATAAGGCATGGCGTCAAGGATGGTCAAACGGGGGCCGCAGGCGGTACAATTGATAAAAGGATGAAGATAACGGGAGTCACCGGGAGCATAGAGTTCTTTTTTACATTCCGGACACACAGCGATATCCGGCGAAACAAAAATATCCCCTGCCTCATGAAAACTTTCGATAATAGAAAAATCTTTTTCCTTTATTTCTTCCCGTTCCAAAATATCTGTTTTCAGCACCATGGAACGCGGCGGCGGATTATCTTTCAACTCCCGGAGAAATTTTTCAATGTTTTCTTTTTTTCCCTGAGCATGTATCTCTACAAAAGAACCTTTGTTTGCCACACTCCCTGTGATATGATATATCCCGGCAATGCGGCTGACAAAGGGACGGAATCCCACCCCTTGAACGATGCCGTAAAGACGGATTGTGAGGGCTGTGCTGCAATCACTCATCATTTTGCCTCCCAAAGTCTCCCTGAAACAGCAAAGTGCGGAAAATCAATGAACGTTCCCTTAAAATCCCGCAAAACCTTTTTGAAATGCCGATCTGCGATCACGACATCGGCATTGAATTCTTTTGCTGCTGCTGCCGGATCATCTTCCTCTTTGAATATACGGTCCTGAGCCATAAAAAGAGATTTTTCAGTCATAAAGAAGGTTCCGACAGCAACATCTGCGGCACGGCAGGCAATAAGTTTTTTCCGCAGAGCAGACGCTGCAAACTGTTGATGAATGACGAGTACTCTTTTTCCTTCAAGAGCCGGAAGAGCGGCAAGAAGTTCTTCCGGGAAATAAGGCACGTCGATCTGCCAGGGGGTGCCGAAACGTTTTTCCAAAAGTTTGGCGGCAGCTATGCCGGAAGGCGAGACCACCAGATTGATCTTGTTGGCAGAAGCTCGTTTGATCTCTTCCAACCCGGAGCCCATACCGTAAACATGAGCTTTTCCCTTTACGGCCTCTCCAATATACCGCCCGGCACAGCAGGAACTGAAATCAAGCGGCGTTGCGCCGATGACCCCGACGGATTCCTGATCCACCGGGAGTTTTTCTACGGCAAATGTATCAAAGAGCATCTCATAGGCCTTGGAGGCTCCTTTGTCATAATAATTGACGCCGGTACTTTCAACAGTCAGCACCGGAACTCCCGTCTGTTTTTCAGTCATCCGCCTCAAGGCTTTGAAATCGGTGGCGATAACTGCCGGAACAGGGGTTCCCACAAGGACAATAAAAGGTGCTTTTACAGAGTTCTGAGCAGAAACGATTTTTTCCACAAGCAGTTTATCTCTGCCAAGAATTGCATCCATATCCCTCATGCCGGTACTGAAAACGGCACTTCTCATGGTGAACCAGCGGGGCTCATCAAAGCCGCAGACATTGCCTGTACAGCCGCCTGCGTCACAAATGGCAATAAGGCCGCCCAGCTCAAAAAGGGCTGACACCACACCGGAGTTGTCCGGAGCAAAAGGTGAAAGCTGCTTGAGAAAACCTTTCATTTATTCTCCCTTCCGGCACGGAGTGCCTCATCAAGTCCAGAAAAAAGAGCCTTTATCCCGGCATAACCGAAAGGCTGTTCTTCGCCGTTCCAGTTGATTCCCGGAATGCCGGGATGATAAAAGGCAGCATCTTTACCGATAAAAGCATCACAGTGACACTCATTATCTTTGTAAAGCATCATGGTGGGGGAAAGATTGGAACTGATCCGGGTACCGGGACTCAGCTGAGCGATCTTCTTTACCCAGACAAAGTTGCCCTCTCCTACAGTTCCGAAAACTTCCGGAACATCAAAGCCATAACGCAGAAGCGCCACGGCAAGTTCAAAGGGATCTCCATTGAGCCACTCTCCCACTGAAAAGGAGATTTTTCCATGATGCTTTTTGAAAGTTTCAACAGCTTCAGCGGCTTCGTCATAATACTTTGCATCATCGAATTCAGCACCGATGGCAGCGCCGAAAAGCTGATACTGACGGCGCACCTTATCGATTTGATAGAGCCGGGTCAGTTCCACGCTGGGGATCCCCAGACGTTTTTCAAGATCAGCAGCAGCATACCGGGCTTCCTGATTGAGAACGATGTTGAAATTGGCTTCTGCCATTTGCAAATAGGCATTGAAGTCAGTACACGAAGCAAGCTCCCGGATTTCTTTCACTCCGGCATCGCGGAGCAGAAAGCGCAATTCACAATCCTCTCTGAGCGCCGTAAAAAAGCCCAGAATATTGACAGCATCGGAGCGTTTGGGGAGGGGCTTCAAAAGAGAATAGACACTTTTCCGGACCTGTACCATAGGGGGCAAACGGCCTTCTCTGGTCAACGCATACATATAACAGGGCTCCACGGGAACTCCTGCCTGCTCAGTACATTTGCGGCAAACCCGCTCCATATCCGTTCCCAGCAAGGCATCAACACAGGTAATGCAGATCATAACGGCGCTGGGGGGAGCAGCCATTGAACGGCACACCTCACAGACAGCTTCCGGGATCCTGACCAGATGACGTCCCGTCACAATGTCGGTATCGTCGAGAAGCAGATAAAAAAAGCGTTCGCCCAGATTTCCGGGAGCGGCGAGAGCAGAGGTATTTCTGCCGCAGCACCGGGGAGCCACAAGAAGCATAACGGAGTCCGGCACTGCAAGTCCGGCTCGTTTGACACCGAATCCCTGAGCTCCGGGAGAATTAAAGGCAAGTGTGGCAGGAGAACTGTAAATCAGATGTTTGTTTCCGATAAGTTCATCAGGGATCTGCGTCTGACCTCTTTGAGCGAGTTCTGATGCTGTAATGAAATAATATTGCTCAGCCATATTCTCTCAAGCCTCCTGCTCTTCTTCTGCGATCAGCAGATCGGCAAGTTTGAGAAATGCCTGACTCACCTCAAGAGAGGCATCACCTTCAATAACGGTTTTTCCCATATCTTCATAGCGGATGATATCATTGCTCCGGGGGATGTCAGCAACGATCTCAAGAGAATTGGCAGCGGCAAAGCTCCTGACCTTTTCCTCTTCATTTTCCACGGCCCGGCGGTTCATGACAACTCCGCGAACTGTTGCATATCCTCTATCGGCAAAGTTGTCAACGGCCCGTTTGATATTGCCGGCAGCATAAAGAGCCATCTTTTCGCCGGAAGTCACAATAAGCACCTTACTGGCATATCCTTCGCGTATGGGAGCCGCAAAACCGCCGCAGACGACATCTCCGAGAACATCGTAGAGAACGACATCCGGTTTTCTTTCTTCAAAAAGTTCCAGAGATTCCAAAAGAGCAAATGTTGTAACGATGCCTCTTCCGGCACATCCCAGACCGGGGGTCGGACCGCCTGTTTCGATGCAGAGGACGCCGCCGAAACCCTCTTTGGCAATATCCTCTATTTTTTCAGGATCACGGTCATGTTCCTGCAGATAGTTCATGACCGGCATCAGATGTTCTCCGTTGAGCAGATTGACTGTGGAATCCGCTTTGGGATCACAGCCGATCTGGATGACTTTTTTTCCGCGCATGGCAAAAGCTGCCGCCAGATTTGAGGTCACTGTGGATTTACCGATCCCGCCTTTTCCATATACAGCTATTTTCAACATATTTCAAATTCCTTTTTTAAATCTTTACCGCAGAGAGACCGCATTTTTTTTCTGAAACATCTTCCTGAAAAAGCTTCATGCGGCACAGGGATAAAACATTTTTCTGCCGCTGCAACGGGAGCGTACAGGGGATCCCCATAAATTCGGGAGACTTTGGCAAACGCTCCGGCAACAGCGGATTCGTCAGGCACATTCATTTCATTGCTGTGCATGAAAGCAAACTCTTTTTCAAGCGGATTAAGAAGATGGCATGCTATATTTTGCTCCATTTGGAGCGCACAACAAAGAGAAGATGCAAAGAGAGATTCGCCGATCACTGCGGCATCGCCGGCGGGTGTCCTTTCTGAAAGACACGGCATGGAACTCTCTCCGTCGCCGGCAGCTTTTTTCAATGCCCGGATGCAGCATGCGGCAAAGGCTCTGCCCACGGGAACTCCCGCTACAAAGGGGATCGAAAAGCGTTTTTCAAAATATTGAGCAAGTTCTTTGGCTGATGAGGAGATCAGCAGATTGACTCCGGCAGCCCCGGCGCTGGAAAGTTCTTCCAGAGAACTGCCCATACTCCAGCAGGAGTTGACTTCAAAACCGTTTTCCTCCAAGATACGGCGGATATTTTCAACTTCTCCGTTAACAGAAAAATCAAGGGGCGTGGCTCCAAGAATATTTACTTTGCGGGAATTTTTTTTCAATCCGTCACGGCAGAACCTTTCAGCCAGGGCACACAGCGCCTGATTGACTCCGGCAAGATAAGACTTTATACCATTGGTATGCAGGGCCAGGACAGGGATACCGCTCCGGCGTTCTATTTCTGCCCCGAGAGCATTAAAGTCAGTTCCCACCATCATGGGGAGCGGAGAACCGCAAATTGCAATAAAAGGCAGATCCCCCAAATCTTTTGCCGCTGAAACCACATTATCTATAAAACGTTCATCATTACCCATGATGGCATCAGTTTCAGTCAGCGCTGAAATGTAAGTTCTCGCTCCGTGGGCGTACCAGCGGGGTTCATCATGAGTGGCGTATGTGGAATTGCATCCGGAAGCATCATGGACAACAGTCAAACCTCCCAGCTCATACAGAGCCGAACACACTCCCGCCGTATCGGAACTGTGAATGGAAATAACAGAAGCAGCAATTCTCATAAACAGCTTTCGCACCCCCAACCTTTATGAGTGATAACACTTTCAATATCTTTCGGGTTCCGGAACGCTTCAATCATCAGCCCTGCTATGGCAGCCACACCGGAGTGTCCGTAAAATCCCCTGCCCCAGACCAGATCGACGAAGTTGACACTCCCTGTAAAGAACGCAGCTTTCTGTCCCACAGCCAGGATTTTTTCATCCAGGTGCCCATTATTGGCAAAACGCATATTGACATGAAGCGTGGGCGTAATTTTCAAGGAGGGGAAATTCTTTTGCAGGAATTCAAAATCCTTCCGATCCCCTGGAATAAACAGGTCAGCAAAAACCTGAGTGACGTTGAATCCGGCTTCAAGAAGCCGTCTGGTCAGACTCAAAATCCGCGGGGCAGCCGTATAATCAAGAGCAATGGGCGTATTCCCGATGATTTTCAAAGCATGGGCAAGAGCTTGTCCGGCACTTTGCCGGGCCTCCGAAAAGTCAGGAACATTCAAGTCCAATGCTTGAGCAAGCAATTTGTAATTATTTTCAATTTCCTCCTCCCCATAAGAGATGGGAAGATGCAGATGTTTCTGACCAAGACGGTTTTCAAGACTTTCTGCGGCGGCGACCGCCTGGGGGATCCAGGTCATATTAAGAGAACTTTTCCCCATTTCCTGATAGGCGCTGAAAGAAGAACACTTTGTGATCTCGCGGCAGATTATTTTGTTTTCATCCAACCATGTAAAAAGTTCACAACTTCTGTCAGCAGCAAAGTCACTTCCCAGAAGATTGATCGCATTCTTTTCCAGGGGAGCGGTGTTCTTCAGCGGCACGAAAAGCTGCCGCCGCATCAATTGATCGGGAGTCAAACCGCTCTTCCGCATAGTGGGATTCATGTAGCAGTCCACAAATGTGGTATGGGGAAATCTTTTGGAAAGTTCCCTGAGGCACTCAGGGAAATCGATCCCGGCAAAAAGCTGAACACAGCTCACAAAGACCAGAACCACGGGAGGCTTTCCGGAAAGTTTATTGAGAATATCAGTGACGCCTTCAATGACATTTTCTTCCATGGAACTGTCAAAAAAGTCATTCTCTTCGATTCCCACCCACGACATGCGATCCATGGCATTCATTTCGGCGGCGGTAAGAATGACACCGCGGAGACATCCTCTGGCACAAACAAAGATCTGATGAGCCTCCGGCAGCAGCATTCCTGTATGCACAATGTTCCACATACCTCTTGCGGGGGCATTAAACTCCAATCCCCCCGGGAAAGGCTGCGGAAAAGATGCCTCTTTAATTGGAATGGTTATCTGCTCCATGATATGCTTCATCCTTCTTTCCGGACTTGTGCAAGTATCTTATCTGCAAGAGCTCTGTAAGAGTCTGCTTCCGGTGACGCCGGGAAGGCTGTCAGAACGCACTGTTTCAATTCTTCTGCCTCCTGAACAAGAGGACTCCATTCAAGGCTCCCGGTGATGGATGAGTTGAAATCTCCGGCAAGTTCCTGAACCTTGGCAAGTTCATTCTTCACATTCCTTTTGTTGAGAATGAATCCCCCCAGTTTCGCATAACCGCGGCTGCTGAAGTTTCCCACCGCCATGGCAATATTGGCAGCAGCATGGATCGCCATGTTTTCGCCTGAGGTCAGAATATAGACCCAGTCCGCAAAGCCGTTACGCATGGGCATGGAAAAGCCGCCGCAAACGACATCCCCCAAAACATCGTAGAGAACGATATCGGCGTTCCATTCCTTGAAAGCACCTTTTTTTTCCAATGTTTCAAGTGCAGCGATGATGCCTCTTCCGGCGCATCCGACGCCGGGGGCGGGTCCTCCGGACTCAACACAAATAACGCCGCCGTCACCTGTCCGGCTTATCTCCCCGAGGGAGAAGCACCCTCCTTTGCGAAGTTGTTCGAGAACCGGTTCAACTTTTCCTCCCCGGAGCAAAAGAGAAGTGGAGTCTGCTTTGGGATCACATCCGATCTGCACCACTTTCAGATTCTTTTCTGCACAAGCCAGAGCTATATTGGAAACTGTAGTGGATTTCCCGATACCGCCCTTACCGTAGAAAGCAAGTTTCAACATAATCTTTCTCCATAGTCTCCGCGCCCGATAACAATCTGTCTTCCCACGGCGGCGAGCTGCTGCTGGAGATCAGAGTGAAGAACTCCGGCATTACCGGGGTCAGCGCTGTTTTTGTTATTGTAAAGGGAATATTTGCTTCTTATTTCCATGGGAGAAATATTCGGCATGATCACATTTGCACCGGCGAGGATCCCCTCTATTCTGCCGCCGGGAAGCAGAGTGCCCAGAGCCGTTGTTGCGGGCAGCAGCAAATCAGGAAACATAATACGGCACAAACTGAGCAGCAGCAAGGTCAGTTCCACACTGCCGGCGCTGCAGTTACCAAAAGGCGTTTCACAGTGAGGGATAAATGGTCCGATCCCCACCATGTGAGGACGGAATTCACTGATGAACAGCATATCCTCCGCCAGATGTTCAAAGGTCTGCCCCGGCGTGCCTACCATAAAACCGCATCCGGTCTGAAATCCGACACGTTTCAATGCTCTCAGACACTGCATCCGGGAGTCCAGAGTCTGTCGCACCGGATGGATCATGGAGAAGTGTTCAGATGAAGCACTTTCATGGCGCAGCAGATAGCGGTCGGCCCCTGCCTCATAAAGCTGCCGATACTCTTTTTCAGTCAACTCCCCGACAGAAAGGGTCACAGCACATTCCGGGAAGGAGCATTTGATCCTGTTCACAAGGGGACATAATCTTCCGCAGCTCCAGAAACGGTCTTCTCCGCTTTGCAGCACAAAGGTGCGGAATCCATAATCAAATCCCGCGCGGCAGCATTCAAGTATCTCATTTTCACTCAGGCGATAGCGCTCTGCGTTCTTATTGGAACGGCGGATACCGCAATAAAGACAATCGTTGACACAGTAATTTGAGAACTCAATGATCCCTCTGACAAAAATGCCGTTGCCGAAGCGTTCCAAGGTGATCTGCTGCGCCATTTCAGCAGCAGTACGACGCAATGCATCGTTGTCATATTGAGAAAAAAGCGCACACCACTCTTCTTTTTCGAGAGAGCCCTGTGCATGCAATTTATTGAGCAATGGGAGAAAGTTTTCCATTTTACCGTGTTTCGTTCCTGAATTTCAAAGCAGCAGCGGCATCCGCCTGAACAAACGGATGCCGCTGAAAAAACACACAATGGAACACAGCACGCAAATTTCCGTAATCTTTCACCTCAAAACATATTTCGGTGTCAGGCAGATATTGCTGTATGCAATTTTTATTGAAAAGAGTCCAGATGTTTTAATTTTTTGCTATTCAGATTCCTGTTCTTTTGAACACACAGCCTTGGCAGTAACGCCGGCGATACGCCCTAATTTGCCGCTCAAAGCATTAATAGTGGCAAGAGGTGCGTCCACAGCGATGGTTATAATGTTCATCTTTCTTTCCCGGTAAGGCAATCCCATCCGACCGATGATAAAGCTGTTGTACTCATGGAGCAAAGCATTTATTTCACCTGACGCCTGAGTACTTTCAGCGATGATCGCTACGACTGCCACCCGGTTGTTCATAAAAAATCCCCCGATTCTTTTTATCAGAGCATTGCCAAACCGGCTTTAAGGCGCCGCATGGACTCCTCTTTACCCAGTACGTTCATGATTTCAGCAGGACCGCCGGGAGTGGCAGGCAAGCCGGAAAGAGAAATTCGGACCGCCCACATGGGCTGCCCCAGCTTAACGCCTCTTTCTGCGGCACAACTTTCGATCAGGGGATTGACCGTATCAGGAGTCAACTCCGCAAGGGCCTCAAATTTGGGGATCAGCTCTTCAAGAATGGATTTAGCGATTTCAGGGGTACATTTGCTCTTTTTATTATTGAACATGTCAGCACCGAACTGGGGCAATTCATGGAAGAATGAGATCTTTTCGGGGATCTCAACGAGAGTTTCGATCCTTGAGCGGATAAGCTCAGCAAGGATGGACCACTTATCTTCAAGGGCAGTTCCTGAAATTTTGGAAAAAGGTTTGGCAAGAGCTGCAAATTTTTCAGGATCCATCATTTTAAGATGTTCAGAGTTCATCCAGCGGAGCTTGGTGTAGTCGAACACAGCTGGCGCCTTGTTGAGTCCGGCAAGGGAGAATGCTTCTGACAGTTCAGGCAGAGAGAAAATTTCGCGGTCGCTCTTGGGGTTCCAGCCGAGGAAGGCGATATAGTTGACGATGGCTTCGGGGAGAAAACCTTCTTCCACCAGTTTTTCAAAGCTCACTGAACCGTGACGCTTTGAAAGTTTTGAAACATTTCCTTCGGCATCTTTCCCCATGATAAGGGGCAAGTGGACGTATGAGGGGATCTCCCAACCGAATGCTTTGTAAAGCAGATTGTATTTGGGCGTGGATGAAAGATATTCACATCCACGGACCACATGAGTGATACCCATAAGGTGGTCGTCGATCACATTGGCGAAGTTGTATGTGGGCATACCATCCTGCTTGAGCAGGATCTGGTCATCAAGGACCTTGTTTTCGATTTCGATTTCGCCGAAAACGGCATCATTGAACATGGTGGAGCCGCTGCGATCGATGCGTTGACGGATCACATAGGGCGTACCGGCATCAAGTTTCGTCTTGACTTCTTCGGGGGAAAGCTCATCGCAGTGCCCGGGACAGCGTCCGTCTGAAAATTCATTTTTATTTTCCTCAGTTCCGTCATTGGGTTCTTCACACTTTTCGCAGAAGCAGTAGTAGGCGCCCCCCAGTTCAACCAGTTTCTGAGCATACTCTTTATAAAGAGGTTTTCTTTCGGACTGGATATAAGGACCATAATTACCGCCGTTATCAGGACCTTCATCGTGGTCGATCCCTGCCTGTTTCAAAGTGGAGTAAATAATATCAACGGCCCCTTCCACATAGCGGTTTTGATCGGTATCTTCGATACGCAACACAAAACTGCCTTTTCCTGAACGGGCGAGCAGCCACGCATAAAGAGCAGTTCTGAGGTTTCCCACATGCATAAAACCAGTGGGGCTGGGAGCGAAACGGGTACGGATGTTACACATAAATTTTCATTTCCTGAGATTTAATTAATGTTGTTCTCTGCATAATATACCATCTCATGAACTTTTTTTCAAGATTTTCAGAATAATCATTTGACTTTTTTAAAAATGGGTGTATATTTTACACATACTCAAACACGTCTCCATCGTCTAGAGGCCTAGGACAACGGGTTCTCATCCCGTCAACAGGGGTTCGACTCCCCTTGGAGATGCCATTTTTTTTGCCTTTTTTCAGGATTTTTCTCATATTCAAACAAAAAATAAGGGAGTGCGTTCAGGATTGAGCGTACTCCCTTGTTCATTAACAGAGGCAGAAAGTCAGTAAAGAAGAGTGTTGAGCTTCATAATATTTTCTGCCAGAAGCCATCGGTAGGCATCAAATGTATCAGCACCCCAGAGCTCTTTGTCCCTGTACCGCTCCTGGATGAAGATGTTCTTTTTAATAAGATCAAGATCCCTTTGTGCGGCCGCAGCTTCCTTCTTGAAGCCGCGCTCATTGGCAGTTGCGATCAGAGACTCAAGTGTAAAGAGATACTTTCCGTCATCAATCCCCTCACGATAGGCTTCCCACAAAGGCGTGGGGATGGGACGTCCGTCAGGAGCAGTCCGGACTCCGAAGTCCGAAGTCCCTGAATCAAGATTGTTCCATTGATCGTGCCGGGTGACACTGTAGATCCAGGGGATCAATACCTTGAATCCCGACTGCCAGAGGCCGAATCCGTAGGTCATACGGGTGCCGATGGAAAGAGTATGATCATTCTCTCCGGAGTTGTGGTTCGGATAGCTCCAATATTCAAGTCCCGGCCGTCGTTTCATATCCGCTTCAGCCTGCTTTTTGGGAATCGAAAAAGGCTGACAACTCCAAACATCCACATAGGGTTTCATAGGGGCATAGGCACTTGCAGCCGGATTGGCTGTCACATAGGTCCGGACTCCAGGCACTTTTTTGATGGCTTTCAGGATCTCGACCATGAATTCTACGGAATTTGTCTGAGAAGAAGGTTCATCTATGGGATAATAGAGCAACTCCGGCCAGCCTCTTCTGCGGGCTTCGTTTTCAATGAGCTGCGTGATGGCAGTAAAATCCTCAAAGAATTTTTTCGGAGGCATCTTGACTCTGGTAATGTGACTGCCCATAAGTGCCCCTTTCATATAATAAGCATAAAGAGAAGAGGTTCCCATGCCGCAGGGAATGGGGAACTTACCCATTCCGTATTTCCGCATGAGATCGATTTGTTTCTGCATGGCATCAAAATTCAGAATCAGTTTTCCACTCCGGCGATCCCTTGTGAACCAGATGGAGCCGGTAATGCCTTCATGTCCGGAGTCACGCATGTGAGCGTGTTCATACTCTGCCCGCTTTTCCCACCACTGACGGGAAAAATCATCTTTTGCTCTTGCCGCTTTTTTGTAAGGATGATCATAATACTGGGCGAAAATCACATGGGGATTTTTCACCAGACGGAAAGGCAGCACACGCAAAGTCAGAGGAACATTCACCTTCTGTCCGTCAATATCCAGGAGCGCTGTTGAACGGTAGATGCCGGGTTCGGTGTGAACTTTTGTGTCAATTGACAACCAGATACGCAAAGGTTCACCTGCTTTAAGAGAACGTTCACTCCATGGCATCAGCACTTCAGGAACGCGGTAGTAGAAGCCTGTCATATTGTAATTAGGACGTACCCAAGCATACCGGACATAACGTGCCGTAACAGCATCTGCCGCAAGTGCAGCCCCCTTTTCATTGACAAAAGGCTTTACCTGAAGCGTGACCCGCTTGAAATTTTTAAGCGGATAAACGGAAAAGGTCATGGGTTCTGATTCACCGAGAGAGGTGAACGCACGGACGGCTCTGCCGATCTCTGATTTGCGGGGGAACTGCTCCGGCCATACCGGCTCCGTCCAATTTCTGCTGAATATGGCAAAGCCCTGTTTTTTCTCGGCAGCGCTCCACCGGGGTTCGGGGATGTCAGATTTGTAAGGCATTTTTTTCCACTTTTTCAGGATCTCAGGAGGCAGAGAGGCCAGTTCAGCCATTTCAGGATCAAGCACATTCTTTTTGACCCGAGCATACTCTTTTTCAGGAATGATCGCAATGGCATTGATGATCCACTGCGAGCGGGTACTGACAGAAAGTTTCAGTTGTCCTTTCCGGGCAACTGCATCCAATTCAATGGCGTGGATCTCAGCAGCTCCGGCATAGGTCATAGCAGCATTGGCAGGACCGCTCCATACTTTTATATCCCAGACCTGTGATGAATCCCCACCTGCCCTTCCCGTCAGGATCCACACCTTGTATCTGCCGTCAGGCACAGAAAAAGTCAAATCAGCTCCACCTTTGCTGCCGATGTGGTCACAGGTCAGTTCGTTGAAGTAAAGCGGCGGCTCTGCTCTGCCTGAGTTTCTGTTGACGCCGGATTCCCGGACGATTTTATTGGTTTTGACAAAAAGTTTTGTTTTACTGCTCCACACCTTGCTTTTGATATCAAGGGGAACAAAGTTTTTTCTGACCGGAGAACCGGGCGTTCCCAGATCATAGAGAAGCGGCGCGGCATTCATGGAAACAGCTCCCAGTGCCGCAAGACAGATAAAGGCGGATGTTTTTTTCATAAATCGTAAATCCCTTGAAATGGTGAATTGACAAAACGCAGATCTCGTGATACTCCGGCAACTTTCTCCCCCTGACAAAAGAGTTCAAGTTCAAGTTTGTAATTGCCTGGCGCCATAAAACTCCAGAAGATCCTCAAAAGGACACTTTGTTTTTTGACCTGAGTCATCCCCGAAACCATAACATTTCCCTGAAGATCCCTGAGACGCCATCTGACTTGAGACTCAGCTGCACTAAAATCACTCATATTGACAGGAATCCTGAGGGTGACAGGCTGGTTGCTCTCAATAAAATGCACGGCATTTTTTTCATCGCCGACAAGATCCTGAAGTTTCTTTTTCAACGTCAGTTGCCTGAGAATACGTTTTCCCTCTGAGATGACAAATTTTTGATTGCATTCAGCAGCATCAAAAGGCTGTTCCCAGTCAATATGAAGCACCTTTGTACCGGGAGCAATCGGAGTATCGGATTTTACTCCTATGGAAGAGATCGTTGCAGTAACACTTTTTTCACTCCAGTTTTTAAGCACGATCCTTGCCCGGTTCTTTCCATACCGGCACTCCCCCGGATCATAATCAAGAACAGTCAGCTTGAGAGAGGGGAAACGGATCCCTGAAAGTGTAAAAAAGAGTGTCGCATTATGAAAAGAGTCTATTCCTTTTACAAAAGAGTACTGCTCATTTTTCCACGCCCGGTTGCGGGCAATATGGAATTTCCAATCCCCCTCGGGCGCATCAAGGGGCAGATTTTCAAGAGGAACAGCCGCCTCAAGAGACCAGAAATCTTTACCTTTGAATGTTTTACAGACCGCACCCGAGTTCCATGACAGATCGTGTCCATCAGTCCCGGATTCACGCTGAAGCTGATCAAAAATCACGCCGTCTGCATTGAAGACGATCTGGACATAACTGCTCTTTCTCAGAGAGGGATAAAGAAAAAGTTCAATACCGTCATCTTTCCAGACCGGATCATCATTTTTTTTACCGGAAAGGGAAAGTTTTTTCATGAACGGCTCCTGACAGTACACGCCGAAATAGATAAACTTGTTATCAAAAGCAAGATACACGGAAGTCTGAACCGGTTTGAAATTTTCAGGTTTTGAACCGTAAAGATAAAATTTTTCAATATCGGCTTTTCTCTGCCAGACCTTTTCAGAAAGTTTTCCGTCAATGACAACTTTTCCGTCAAGAGGTTTGATCCTGATATTTTCTGCCGCGGCATTGCTGAGAAAAAATGCCGGTGACAAAAGTATAAAAAGTGTCAGAAGTCTCATTTTTTCACCTTATAAGGAGAAGAAAGAAGTTTGAAAACAACGCTTTTTTTCTTCTCTTTCCTGTCAGGGAAGAGGGTCAGAGTGTAATCTCCGGGGCGAAGATTCAACTCATCGATTTCAATTTCCATCTCTCTTTCGCCCCGCTGAACGGGGAGAGTTTCCTGCCGGAGGATTTTTCCTGAACGCATCTCAGAAAGCCGGAACGGCACTCCTCTTGCAACATCACTTGCAGGACCTGAAACATGAAGCACCAGCTTGATCGCATTGTCAGAAGCAGTTACCGCGGGAGTCAGCAGTGTCACTTTTTCAACAGTACACTCCGTTGAACGGAGAAGACGGAAGTTCCCTGCCTGTACAGTCAGTTTCGCTCCATGCTTATACTTGCTTTCAGAAATGGAAAATCCCAGATTGGTGATCCTTCGCGGATTGGTGATTTTTGCCACCGGGATCTTAATGCGATGAATTTTTCCGTCATGGCGTTTTTTCAGAGAAACGTAATAAGAGGGCTGGCTGCTGGCAATCACGAATGAAACAGGACAATTTATATTTTGCGGATCGCCTTCAAGCTGCAGTTTGACATCGAATTCAAAGTAATCCCAATCCTGCCAATTACGGGGAACAACAGGCTTGCTGCGGGAAAAATCAGTAAAATACATACGCGGCCACCCCACCGGATATTTTTTCTCTCCGGCAAAGTGATCGACAGGTGCCACCCATTTCAACACGGGACGGCCATTGAATTTCACGTCATCAAGAGAGACGCTGCTTTCAGCAGGACTCCAACGCCTGGGCACTGCCATAGAGTCAAGAAACTGACATTCAAATTTTTCTTCTGCAAATACAGCTGTGGAAAGAAACGCTCCTGCCAGCAGCACTGCTGCAAAATTTTCTTTCATAAAATAGTTCCTCCATTATTTATGGTCATTTCCGTGACATAAGAATTACAATACACCTGAATTATCTTTTTTTCAAGAGAAATTTTTACGAAAGAGGGAGATTTAAGAAGCTGCACAGAAAATCTCCCTCCGCTTAATTCCGCCAAAATTGGCAAAGCAAAAAGATTCAGTAAAAAATAAAACAAAAAATTTTTTTTCTTTTGAAAGATTATATCTGTTTTTATCTCTATAATCGTAGAAACATGAGTTGAAAAAAATTTTTTATGGTGTATTTTATGTCAGTATGCAAATTTGGAAAAATTGAACTTTCCCGCGGCTTGAAAAGAGACGGCACCCGGGAATCATCTTGGATGATTGAAATTTCTTATGATTATCAAATAATAACGGAGTATCAACATGTTTGAAAGCTGGTTTACCAACAAGTGTACGGCATTTATAAACGCCTCAGGAAGAATGCTCGAAGGAGAGGAATTGGAAGCTGCGAAAAAAGCAGTCAAAAGTGCAGAACTTGCCAATTTGAAGATCTGGACCGATAAAGACGGCGCATTTTATGTAAAAAAACGTTCCCTTTTTGCATCTGCAGAGAGACTTTGTGACAGCAGCGGCAATCCTGTGACCGTTTGCAACCACAAAGTCAATATTCAAGCCCGTTTCTGCAGTAAATGCGGAGCTCCTGCTCCCGGCGGCTGGTGGAAATGCAGCGGTTGCGGTGAATATATCGGCAACGACTCAAAAACCTGTCCTCACTGCGGAAAAACACAAAGTGTTACTGTGCGCCATAATTTTTCAAATGGGAACTGGATCAAAAACGAAGATGTCATCGCTGAATACATCGACCTTGAAGACGTTGCTTCAAAAATGGAAAACGGACTCAGTGTCCACACCAATCAGCTCTGTCTTTTCCTTTCCGGCGGCAGAGTGGTGGAAGTGCTGGAACCCGGTTCTTATTCAGATGAACAGCTCAAAATTATGGCGGAGCCTTTCGGGGGCAACCGGGGTGTCGTTATGCTCGACAAAGCCGAATTCCCTGTCCGCATGTGTGTTGAAAAACTTTACAGCAAAGAGAACATCGAAGCCGATCTCCATATTTCTCTGACATTGCGGATCGATTCGCTTAACTTCAATGACTTTCTCCAGAACTATATGGGCAAAGGACTGACGCTCAATAAAGGTTCTTTTTCAAGTGTCGTTACATACGATGAAGTTGCAAGAAATCTCCTGCAATTTGCGGATATGCTTGCCAGAGAATACTGCGTCACCAGAACCGTCAAAGAATTTTTCTGTGATGCGGATGTCCGTAAAGAGCTTGAAAAACATATCGAAGAAGAACTTTTCGGTCACCTGAAGTCTGCCGGCATGACACTCGTCAGACTCGGCGAAGTTGAATTTGAATCCGAAGTCTTTGAAAAACTCCGTGAAAGCGCCGGGGATCTTGAACGTTACCGCCGGGAACTTGAATTTATGAATCAGGTCAGAGATCTGGAAAATGATAAACAGAAACAGGAGACCCTGACCGAAAATGAAATGGCTGATTTTTTCAGAGAAGTTGCTAAAGAAAAAAGCATCAAAGAACAGCTTTATGAAGAAGAAATGGAACAGCTGCAGCGAACCCGGCAGCTTCATAAAGAGATCAGGGATCTTGAGCTTAAATGTGACATTCAGGATGAGAAGCTGAAAAGAGCAAATCAGAGCCGGCTTCTGCAACTCAGACAAGATCTCGAAATTCAAAAGGCAGTTCATGATCAGCGGCTCCAACTGCGTCAGATGGAGCAGGAAAAGATTTTGCTGGAACTCGATTTTGACAATAGGCTTGCAGATGCCAGGCATACACTGGCGACAAAAGTTCAACACAACAATTTTGATCTGGCAGACAGTCAGCTTGCCCATGATCAGAAAGTTGAAAAACTGACGACCGAACATTCCATAAACATCAGTCGTTCCAAATTGGACTCCAAACTCAGCGATCAGCAGCTTATTGCTGAAGCTGAGGTAAAACTCAAAATCACTCAGAATGATGCAGCCAACACGATCCGTAAAAACACGACTCTGACAGACCTTGAACTCCGCGAAAGAAGTGCCCGGACAGAGATTGGGATCCGCAAGGAAGAGGCTTTCACCAACGCTGAAATCAACCAGAAAAACGGTATGGTCGACCTTGAAATCCAAAAAGAAAAACTGCAGATGGAGTTGGAGGCAAAAGAGCGCGCGAATGATATCGACCTGGACCGTCTTGACAGATTGGTCGCCATCAAAAATGCCAAACATGATGCAAAGCAGCAGCGCAACATTGCTCTTCTCAAGGCAGCTGACGGCGCTGATATAACAGCCTTGCTGATGGCGACTGATGATCCTGTGCTGCGGAAACAGCTCCTTGAGCTGCATCTGCAGCAGCAAAAACAGGAAATGTCCCCTGAAAAGATCCTTGCACTTGCTGCGGCAGAAGGCAACCGGGATGTCCTTGATGCACTTATTGCTTTGAGCAGCAAAAATAAAGGAAGCAACTGATTTGAAATGAGCAACACTATGAAAAAGTGTCCCAAGTGTCAGGCAGATATTGAATTTATCCCGGGAGAAACGCTATTTTGCGAGTATTGCGGGGCATCTCTCTCTGACATGGAAGATGTTCCGACCTCTTCTCTGGAGCAGAAGAATGACATTCCGGAGCAGCCCACTCCCGTTGCCGACGCGTCAGAAGCAATCGCCGACAATGACTGCAGATGCCTGAAAGTCAGGTACAACAAGAGTACATTTCTGATGACCGGCAAAGTAGCCACATTGAAGATCGAACTGACGCCCTTGCGGGATGATCTCAAAGATGTTATGATCTTCATGCAGCATACTGATGATAATGGAAACTTCGAAGTGCAGCAATGGCAGATCCAGCAGCTCCTTAAGAAAGACAGGCCATTCGTTGTGACCAGAAATTATAATCCCGGCAGCAATGCCGGGTTGATGACACTTAATTTCTACGTAGGCTGCCGATTGGACAAAGAGGTCAATTACTACCTCTTTTCAGCGACACACTGCATTTACGATCCGGAGTGTTCAAGAGAAGAATTCAAACAGGTCATCATTAACCAGAATATCAGCGCAACCGATGCCGCCGATATCAATTTTTACGGCGGTGTGCTGAAGAATATGGAAGAGCTTTCCGGAAAAACCGCCAACGATATGATCACCTCTCTCGGCCGCCTTCCGGAAACCTTCGTCTGCCAAAGACTTGAAAGGATCCAGTATGATCCGGTGCTCATGGAAATAATTGCCGAATCAGGCGAGGAACTTTACTCTTCGGATAAACTTCTGCTGAAATGGAACGACTGCAAACTCTATCTGCTTGCCCAAAAAGAAATCACTCTGGGGCGTACTCTCAACGCTGATCTTATGGTCAGAAAAGAAGGTTCTCCCTCTACTGAAAAACCCAACAGGACTGTCAGCAGAGTTCACGCACTCCTGAGCTATTTTGGAGATCACGTTGAATTGAAAGATCAAAGTTCCTATGGAACCTATGTCAATCACTATAAACTCTCTAACAAAGCGATGCAGCTGCCAGGTGAAGCCAATATTGAATTCGGTGATCTTTGCTGGAAAATGAATCTTCAATATTGTGGCAATTTATCTGCCCATAATATGAAAATGTGTAAAACATGTCTCCGCCAAAAGGTCAAATCCCTGACTTTTGCAGACACCTGGGGAGGAAAGGAATTCTACCTTATGGTGTGGCAATGCTGTGACTTGGGCATGGTCATCCAGGAGCTTTCAGGGTGGAATGTTTTCCATAGGAACGGTTCTTTTATCATCAGGACTCCCGACGGGAGAAGAAAAATTCTTTCTCCCGGAAAAAAAGTCGAATATGATGACCAAACAATAGAAATTTTCTCTTTCAAACAAACTATATGATCAAAAAGGAGTTACAATGAAAAAAAACAAGAACCTTTTTCACTCATGTGTAGTCCTGACACTTGCTTTTGCGGCGGGCTGCACGACGTATGTCACGCCGGATCCGATCAAAGGATATCCTGAAGTGGGGAATACCATTGATGTCCCCCAAAATGGCGAGAGCGGTATTTTTTATGAAACACAGGTCCCGGTTACAGTTACGATTTCCGGTAATGCGGATGCCGCCCGTTTTTTGAAAAAGAAAATTTCAAGCTTTTACACCTCGCCTTCCGCGGATAAGCAGCGTGGGGATATTCACCTTATGGTGCAGTCGCATGTCAAAAAGGTAACTGCAGAGCCTCAGTGCCGTTTGCAGAGCAATATCCTTATCCAGTCCGGAATCCTGCGTCCCTGGAAATGCACAGTTGCGTCCGGAACTCCCAGACCGACCCCCAAAAAGGCAGAAGCTCAACTGCTGAAGGCAATGAACCGCAGTTTGGATTCATATGTGGACAATGTGTTTCTGAAAGAGATCAAAAAAAATTACAACGCTGTTGTATTGCGTTTTCACAGTGTTGAATCAGTAGAGAAACTGAGAAAAATCACAGGGATTCTTTCGGCAATTGACGGCGTAAAGAAAGTCACTGTCATTGAAAGGAACAATAATAAAAAAATTGTTTCGTTCAGAATTTTTTACAAAAACACCTCTGTCACTAACGGTATGACAGATGCTTTTATCAAAAAACAAAAAGAAATGGATCGCTGATCAATGAAAAAGAATCTTTTACTGGCTGTTGTCGCTTTCAGCGCTTTAATGACCGGATGCTGCAAGGATCATTCAACGAGCGGTGCTGCTGCTCCCGCTCCGGTTCCGGAAAAAAAAGAACGTCCCGCCAAAGTGGAGACTCTCGCCTTCTCTGTCGGGGATGAGGTGAAAGCTAAATTACGTCTCAAAATTGAGCACAGCAAAGGCAATGCAGAGTTCTCGCAGAAACTTTTTGATCTTATCAGTGATGACCTGCTTTCAGAAGCTCAAATCGGGATGTTCCGGAACTATGATGGCGTTATCAGACTCAGCAATGATTTTGAGATCAAGGACAAAACCGGCGAATATGTCAGAGTCATCTGCAAAGGGATTCGGGTGGAAATGTTTTTCAGTAATCAGCTGCAAATGGCAAGACGTATTACTCTGCGTCCCCTGCCCCGTAAACTGGGATACGATAACGCTGTGGAGCAGTATCTCACGCCCGCTGCCCGTGAAGTCCGCAAATTTCTCGCCCGGAAAATCGCTGAAGTCAATCGCGAGCAGCTTGCTGTCCGCGAAATCACCGTAAAAATAGCAGGTCCCCGAAAAGGCAAGGTTGAAAATTTTTCTCAGGAAGTGGTAAGAGTTGCCCAGACTGTCAGCTCCATCAAAGGCGTGCTCAGCTATCAAATCATCAATCAGGATCCTGTGGTCGGCAACTGTACATTCCGCATCGTCTATGTCAAAGGACAGCTGCCTCAGGGAATGCGTAATATTCTTAACAACAAACTTGCTGAACTTAAATAAAATATCAGGAGAATTTTTGAAATGAAAAAATTGATTGCAATGCTCTCAATATTGTGTCTGGGACTCACCTTAAGTGCCGATAATCTGCCAGGTATTGAGAACGATGACTTCAGACAGGCTCTTTACAAGGCGATCGACTCAGCGATCCCCTCTTTGAAAACGGCCCGCTTCGGCAAGCAGACCATCGCAGTTTTGCCTGTCAAGGGCGACACTCAGAATCTTGTTCCCGAACGGTTGCGGAACATGCTTACCAAACAGGGCTTTGTCTGTATCGTGGGAAAAGAAGAAACTGAAACACTCAACAGGATCTATTCTGAAATCGCCAACAGTGAACGCAAAGATGATATCATGGATCCTGCGACACTGGTCAAATTCGGAAAACTCAAAAATACTCAGCTGCTTTTCAGCTGCCGTATTCTCACTTTGTCCCAGGATTCCAACCGCATCTTTGTGGAGTTGGAAATGAACGTCATAGAAATCGCCACCGGAAAACGGGTCTGGGGCGGCACCTTTGCCTGCCGTCATTACTCCGGTAAAGATGTCCGCGGTATCGTTACCATGGATACCACCTTGCGGACACTGCTCAAGAAACATCTCAGTACCCTCAAAGAGTCTCTGACTTCTGCCGGCTCCGCGGCGAAACTTGCAAAGATCAAAAATATCGTTGTCATTCCTCTCAGCGGAGATATTGACCGTTACATCACCGGTATGGTCATAGAGGCCCTTTCCGGAACTCATTTTCTGCCTCAGTACACAGACATTCCCACTGTTTCACAGTTCCGTTATGCGGTAAAGGACGGCAGTGCAAAAACCAAAACAGTGCTCTATGGTGTTGTCCGTGATCTTCATATCACCGCCCCCTCCAAAAATGTTGCCGCTGACAGAAAAAACATTGCTGTTTCGCAGAAGATCAATGGCGAAATTCAGCTTTTTATTGAAGATGCTGAGACCAAAACAATCCTCTGGAGCAAAAACGTCAGTTTTTCTGAGCAGCAGACTGAAATGCAGGCGATTCCCAAAGATCCCAGAGAATACATCTGGATCGGTTGCGGCGTCATTGCGGCCCTGGTCGTTCTCTTTGTCATGTTCCTGATCATCGTCAAGCTCTTTGCAACCCGCAATGCAATAAGGTAAAAGATGAGCGAATACAACTGGAAAAAGGAGAAAAGCTGTGTGCGCTGTGAAAGCAGCGCACCTGTTTCTGAACCGGATTTTCAAACGCGCCCTGTCGCAAAGGGGAGAAGAAAGCGCATCCCCTTGTTTCTCTTTCTTGCCTGTTTGCTTGCCGGAGCTCTCTTCTGGGGATTCCAAGCAGGTAAACAAAAAGAAAAAAATCCTCCCCCGGCAATACAGCCCCTGCCTGTCGACAGTGCAAAAGCCCTGGCTGAAGCCGCAGAAAAATATCGTCATGCCATCGCGTTGGTAGGACTTTCGGCTCCCGAAAAAAATTTTTTTCTGCCCATCGGAACTGCTTGGGCAATAAACAAGACTCAATTTGTCACCAACGGCCATGTTGTAGAAGGAAGCAAAAAGAGCTTGATGACCTTGAATAAAAAATGCCAGACAGAATTGTTGGCAGAAATGTTTAAAGAAGCCGGTGTAAAAACAGAAAAAGAATATATACAGAAATTCGGTGCGACTAAATATGCCGGTGAAAAAAAACGCATAGCAGACGCGGCAAAGAAAATGTGCAGTGCATTTACCATTGAGCTGAGGATCAATGGCGAGAACTTAAAAAGTTTGCCAGCGACCCATGTTCAGATACATCCGGAATACATCCGGACAAATTTCAAATGCGACTTGGGGATCATTCATGTGGCAAAGGAACATGACACGTTTTTCAACATTGCTCCCGAGAAGACCCTGCACGATTTGAAATCAGGAGAGCCCGTTGGTTCTCTCGGATTTCCAATGGAAAATATTCCGGCCAACAATGTAAATATCCAAAATCCGATTGCATCTATGCAAACCGGGATCATTGTTGCGGTCAGTGACTTTGCTTTGAAAGACAGCGGCAGCAAAAATAATTTTTTCATCCGGCATAATGTACCTTGTTCCGGAGGTGCAAGTGGAAGTCCCCTTTTCAACAGAAAAGGCATGGTTGTCGGTGTACTCAATGCAATAACCACAATTCCGGGCACACGAGTTCCCTCCGGTTCACTGATCAATTACGGAGTCCGGATCGACGTATTGTCAGGTATTGGTCCTAAAACTTCTGTCAAAGAATATCTGACAATAAAATAAAGTAAAGTTTTCTTACCACGTACGGAAGAAGTGTAAAAGCGCTTTTTCTGTACTTTTTTTTTATAAAAAATATGTTTCTTCAAAAAAAGAGACCTGTCCGATTCTCTCAGACAGGTCTTCAAAAAGCAGAAATTTTTAAAGAGGTTTGCCGATACGGGCAAAAGCCGATACAAGAATAGTACGGATCATCTCACGGTAATCTGCTTCAGGTGTTTCCTGGGGGTGGTACAAGGAAAATATCTGAGGGCTCCAGCTTTTTACGGGCTTGAGTCCGGGAATACCATTGACTTCAATAATTCGGAGTCTTCCATCGGCTCCGACGCGCATGTCAGCACGGACATGATCCATACACTTCAGTGCGTCAGTTGCTTTCCGGCAGAGTTCAACAGCCTCATCAAAATGTTCAGTTGGAATAGAGACCTTGGTCAATCCAACTCCGCGCAGGTCACTGCGCAGAATGCGGAACTTTCCGTAATGGGTCTCATCCACGGTCACTTTTCCGGGCAGGATCTCCTGATGCTCACCGTTGCCCAGCATAAGGACAGTGTATTCATCTCCGGGGAGATATTCTTCGATCAAGGCGCCCTGCCCCAGTTCGGAGTGGACCCATGCCACCTGAGCTTCAAGTTCAGCGCGATCCTTGACAACACTCCTGTCTGAGATGCCAACGGAACGGGATTCGCCGTTAGGTTTCACAAAAGCAGGGAAAGGTATTTCCTCCGGGATGTTCTCGCCGGGGTTGACCAGCACATGATACGGCACACAGACGCCTGCTTTTGCCATGATTTCATGGGTCACGAACTTCAGGATCAGATCCTTCATGGTCTGAGCACTGGAACCGATGTAAGGAATATTGCGTGCATCCAGCAGATCAGAGATCCATTCTGCATCATCAGGTGCTCCTACAATGTCTTCACGTTCAGAAAGATAATAAAGAGAACTCCACACCAGATCGCAGCTTGCCTTATCCATAACATCGTCAAATTCCCTGCGATTATTGACATAAGCGATGGAGCATTTCACGCCCAGGGCGTTGATGGTGTCGTTGAGGACCTCTGTCACTGCCATATTGCCCCATCCCTGAGCATCTCCGCCGGGACCGGTCACAAGCAAAACTTCACGCTTCATAAAAAAACTCCTGAATCAAGTTAAAAAATGCGGAAAGGCTCATACCTTTCCGCATCTTCTGATTTTCCTGATGGAAAATTATTTGTCGGTCAGAGCAGCCACGCCGGGGAGCTCTTTGCCTTCCAGGAATTCCAGAGAGGCACCGCCGCCGGTGGAAATGTGGCTCATCTGAGCGGCCATGCCGCTCTTGTTGACAGCAGCGACACTGTCGCCGCCGCCGATGATGGAGACACCGCCGTTGGCTTTGACTTCTGCAACAGCAGCGCAGACGCCCATGGTACCATTGGCGAATTTTTCCATTTCAAAGCAGCCCATGGGGCCGTTCCAGACAACAGTCTTGGCACCCTTTATGGCGTCAGCATAAAGTTTCACGGTCTCAGGACCGATATCAAGTCCCATCCAGTCAGCGGGAACAGCAGCAACAGTCTGAGTGTTGGCTTCGGGATCAAACTTGTCAGCTGCGATGTTGTCAACAGGGAGCAGAAGTTTGACACCGCGCTTTTCAGCGTCAGCGATCATCTCTTTGGCGTAGTCGATCTGATCTTCTTCGCAGAGAGATTTACCGATTTCCATGCCTTTGGCCTTGAGGAAGGTGTAAGCCATACCGCCGCCGATGATCAGGGTATCGACCTTGGTCAGCAGATTGCGGACGACAGCCAGCTTGTCAGAAACTTTGGCACCGCCGAGGATGGCGACGAAAGGACGGACAGGATTGTTCACAGCATTGCCGAGGAAGGCGATTTCCTTTTCCATGAGGAATCCGGCAACAGAGGTGGGCATGTACTTGGCAATGACAGCGGTGGAAGCATGAGCGCGGTGAGCGGTTCCGAAGGCGTCGTTGCAGAAGATATCGCCATAGGAGGCAAGTTTCCTGGCAAGAACCTGCTGTTTCTCTTTGAGTTCAGCCTTGCGTGCTTTGAAAGCGGCATCATCTTCGCCCTCTTTCTGCTTGGCTTTGGCCTGCTCTTCTTTGTAGTAACGGGTATTCTCAAGCATGACGATGTCGCCGGGTTTCATCGCGGCAACAGCAGCGTCAGCAGCGGCGCAGTCATCAACGAAAACAACGGTTTTGCCCAGAAGTTTTTCCAGATAAGCAGCCACGGGTTTCAGAGTGGTGTCGGCAGTGATGCCCTTTTCATCGGGACGGCCCAGATGGCTCATCAGAACCAGGCTTCCACCCTGTTCCAGAACATATTTGATGGAGGGCAGAGCGCCCTGCACACGGGTATCATCTTTGATGACGCCTTCTTTGATCGGCACGTTGAAGTCAACGCGCATAACAACTTTCTTACCCTTGAGATCGACATCACGGAGAGTCAGTTTGTTCATAATTCTTTACCTCATTTGTATTGGGAGTTAATTGCAAACTAACAAAAAAGGCGGAACATTTCTGCCCGCCTTTTTTGAGGGATAACCCTTGGAGTCATTACTTGCAGATGACACGGGCCATTTCGAGAACTTTGTTGGAGTAACCCCATTCGTTGTCATACCAGGAGCAGACTTTGACGAAGGTTCCGTCAAGCTGGATACCGGCTTTGGCATCGAAGATGGAGGTACGGGGATCATCGACGAAGTCGGTGGAAACAACAGCTTCATCGGTGTAACCGAGGATGCCTTTGAGTTCGCCGGCAGCAGCTTCCTTCATGGCAGCGCAGATCTCGTCATAGGTGCAGGCAGTCTTGAGTTCGACAGTCAGGTCAACGAAGGAAACGTCGCTGGTGGGAACGCGGACAGACATACCGGTAAGTTTGCC
>JAFWBQ010000095.1 GCA_017507125.1 Lentisphaeria bacterium | reverse complement strand
TACGGCATATTTCTACGACAAAATGGGGAACTCGTCAATATCTCGCTTGTAAAATGGAATCTTGGTGATATAGTAAACAAAACGTACATGGTTTTGATAATCGGTCAAAATAAAATGTGCGCAAAATTTAGGACACTGCCTTTCAATCCTTTCTGTTGTTGTCTGTTCTGCAGACGTAATGTTAACACGAAAAAGTTACAAAGCCTTGTTCATTCCGAAAAATTTCCGCAGTCTGATTTTCCTCAATGATGTTCCTGCATTATTTCAGACGATGCAACGATGAAATTCTTACAGTGCTGTCAAAAAATTTTATATTTTTTTGGCAATTTCAAAAGTCATAATGTTTCCGGTAAAATCACCGGAAACAATGTTTTACTGAAAAAAATGCACTTATTATAGTATACTGCATAACAACGCGATTTGCAAGAAAAAAATAAGAATATTTTTTACTTTTTACACTCCTCCATACAAAAAAGGCAAGATGTTGTCGGGACGCCGGGAGCGGATTTTTTCAGCGGTGTTTTTTGATGACCGCCGCGGACTCCGGGAGCTTGCGGCAGAAGCGCAGATGTGAAACAAATGCCGTGCCGCCCAGCACCGCCAGAAGCAGAAAAAGCACTCCGATGAACCACTCCCCGTAACGGACGTAGAAGGTGAATTCAGGGGCGGATCTGTATCTGACCGTCACGAGCCCCACGGCGCGTCCCCGCTTGATCTCAACACGTCCCGGCTGCTCCGGGACGTCAAGAAATCCGTAAAGCCTGCCCTGAGGATCCACCACCCCGGTGCCGCCGTTGTTGCCGCAGCGGAGCATGGGAAGACCCGTTTCAACGGCACGCATGAGCGCGTTGGCAAGATGCTGCTCAGGCTCACTGCTTCGGGGATACCAGGCGTCGTTGGAAAGAACCGTCAACACCTCTGCCCCGCGCCGGGCAAAATCTCTTGTCAGATATCCGAAAACCCCTTCATAACAGACGATGGTGCTGACTCTGGGCCCTCCGGGGATCTCCAGAGGAGTCCTGTTGGTGCCCGGAGTCAGATCCCGCCCCATGTCGATCATGCGGATGAAAAATTCAGGCAGAAGGCTCCGGAAAGGGATGTACTCCCCGTAGGGCACACGGTGGATCTTGTCATATTTATAACGCAAAACACCGCCGCCGTCAAAATAAAGAGCACTGTTGGTAAAGCCGTACCCCCTCTTCCCCGGAGGCGGCGGAGCAAAATCCAACGTCCCGATGAGCATGGGTTTGCGGCAGTCGCTCATAAGTTGTTTGAAAGCTGCAGCGTACTCAAGGGCAAGAGGATGGGCAGAACGCAGAGGCATGGGAACGGCACTTTCGGGCCAGATGATGACAGAAGGCTCCAGTTTCGCCGCCTGATAGCTCAGTTTTATATAGGTATCAAGCGCCTCTCTGAACTCCCCTTCCCGGGCGTGGCGCCGCTGTGAAAGATCCCCCTGCACCGGGGCGGTTTTCCATTCTCTGCCGGCGACATAAGTTTTTTTTGTCAGTGTGTAATATCCCCATCCCCAGTTGCAGAGCAGCAGCAGCAGAACACCTGCAAGAGAAATTTTACCGTACCGCAGCGTGACGCTTCCCAGAGCGGCCCCCCCCAGAGCGGTGAGAAAGAGGACGCCGTAGGAACCTGTCACCGAACAGATCTGGATGAAAGGCAGATTTTGCCACTGGGTGACTGAAAGATCGTTCCAGGTGAAAAGCCTTGATCTTGTCCACTCCACAAGGGTATAGATCACGGCGGCGATGAGAATGAAGAAGAGCGTCCTGTACCAGGGCAGACGCTTTGAAAGGTAATCCTGCTGTTTTTCGGACTCCTCAGAACGCGCCTCAGGCGTGTAGAGCAGCGCCCTTCCCGCTCCGGCAATGAGAAGCGCTGCGGCAGCGGGCCACAGCGCCAGCACCGGCGCCAGCAGCCAGGGAACGACGAACTCTATTTCCCGCAGGAACTGAAAAGCAAAAAGAGACCATCCCAATCCCCAGACCCAGCCGCACAAAGCGGCGCGTTTCCACTCCAGACGGGCGGCGCACCAGACCAGAGGCGCAAGGGCGGCAAATCCCGCCCACCACCAGTTGAAAGGGGGAAGCGCCGCCGCAAAAAGAACTCCTCCTGAAAAGCTGAAAAGCAGAGCTTTGGGAACTACCCCTCTGCCCCGGAAAAGTTTTTTCATCCCGTCTCTCTGTTCTTTATTTAAAAAACTCATCAAAATAATCGCTCCTGCTGTTTGAAAAAAGTGTGTTCGCGGTGTAATTTACAACGTGAACATTTTTTCTGCAACCTGAAAAAGAAGTTTTCGTACAAAAAAGATTGAAAATTTCAGGAATTTTTTAAAGATGGAAATCAGTGAAATCAGAAATTACGATCATATCGTGATCGGCAGCGGTTTGGCAGGACTTTCAAGCGCTCTGCATCTGGCAAAATCCGGACGGAGCGTGGCAGTCATAACCAAAAGGGAAATCGACGAATGCAACAGCCGTCTGGCTCAGGGCGGCGTCGCATGTGTCATGGACAGACTCGACACCTTTGATGAACATGTGGAAGATACTCTCACCGCCGGCGCCGGACTCTGTAAAGAAGATGTGGTTCGCGCCATCGTCGAAGAAGGTCCCGCCGCCATCGCCGAACTGATCGAACTGGGAGCCAAATTCACCACCCGGGGCGACCTGGGATACACCGACGCCAGAAGCGAATTCGACCTGGGCAGAGAGGGGGGGCATCACAAACGCCGGGTGCTCCACGCAGGGGACATCACCGGCGCCGAACTGGAACGGGTCATGGTGGCAGCCGTCAAGGCGCGTCCCAATATCACCATCCTTGAAAACCATATCGCCGTGGATCTGGTGGTCAGCTGCGGTTTTGATAAAAAATCCCCCAACCGCTGTTTCGGGGCATACGTGCTGGATATCGAAAAGAACAAGATCATCACTTTCCTCGCTCCCGCAACGGTCATCGCCTGCGGCGGCACCGGGAAGGTCTATCTCTATACCAGCAATCCCGATGTGGCATGCGGTTCAGGCATCGCCATGGCGTACCGCGCCGGAGCTGAGATCGCCAACATGGAGTTTGTCCAGTTCCACCCCACCATTCTCCACCACCCCACGATCCGCTCCTTTCTCATCAGCGAAGCGCTCCGGGGCGAGGGGGCTGTGTTGAAGTGCCGGGAAAACAAGAACGCTGAACCGGTGGAGTTCATGCACAAATACCACCCCATGAAAAGTCTCGCCCCCAGGGATGTGGTGGCAAGAGCCATTGACTCTGAAATGAAGCGCACCGGCGAAGAGTGCGTCTATCTGGATATCAGAATGCACTCAGAAGAGGAGCTTAAACGCCGTTTTCCCAACATTTTCGCAAAATGTCTCGAAGCAGGGGTCAACATGGCAAAGGATCTGATCCCGGTGGTTCCTGCGGCGCGCTTCATGTGCGGCGGCATCAAAACCGGCATCGACGGTGCCTCAAGCATCGAGGGTCTCTATGCTGTGGGCGAAACCGCCTGTACCGGGCTCCACGGAGCCAACCGTCTGGCTTCCAACAGCCTTCTTGAGGCGCTGGTGGTTTCACGTTTCGCCGCAAAGAGCATCAATGAAAACTTTGAACGCTTCAAAGAGAGCCGCCCCACAAAGGCGGACTCCCTCAACTGGCGCAGCGGCAACGCCATCGACTCCGACGAACAGGTGGTCATCGCCCACAACTGGGATGAGATCCGCCGGTTCATGTGGGACTATGTGGGCATCTACCGCACCAACAAGCGCCTTGAACGCGCCAAGAACCGGATCAAACTGATCCGCAAGGAAATAGAAAAATATTACTGGGACTTTACTGTCACCGCCGACCTGATAGAATTGCGGAACATCGCTACGGTGGCAGAGCTGATCATCGACTGTTCACTGCTCCGGCACGAAAGCAGGGGGCTCCATTACAACGCGGATTACCCCTTCCTTGATCCGGAACTGGAGTGCGCAGATACAGTCATCCAGCGGAAGTTCTGAACTTTTTGAGGATAACGACGAGCAATGAAGATCAATCTCCCCATTTCCGCCGGAGCCCGCCATGTGGTCACCACTTTACAGGAGTCCGGATATGAAGCCTACATCGTGGGCGGCGCCATCCGGGATCTGCTCCTTGAGCGCACCCCAAAAGATTTTGACATCGGATGCTCCGCCACCCCTGAGGAGGTGCGGCAGCTCTTCGGACGCCGCAGCGCCCGGATCATCGGCAAAAGGTTCCGTCTGACCCATGTGACTTTCAAAGGGGAGCTTTTTGAAGTCAGCACTTTCAGAAAGGCTCCGTCGGAAACAGCGGCGGCACCTGCCAAAGAGAGCAGCGATCCGGAGGAGCTTTCAGAAAATCTCATCCTTTCCGACAACTCCTGGGGAACCGCCGTGGAGGATGCCTGGCGGCGGGACTTCACCGTCAACGCCCTCTTCTACGATCCGGTGAACGGGGAACTTTATGACCATACCGGCATGGGACTTGCGGATATCAGATCCCGCACCGTCCGCGCCATCGGGGAACCGGCGCTGCGCTTTGAAGAGGATCCGGTGCGGATGCTCCGGGCGCTGAAACTGGTGGGGCAGTTTGACTTCACTCTCGACTCCGCCACTGAAAACGCTCTTTTCAGCAGGCTGGAGCTGTTGAAACTGGCATCGCCGTCACGATTGGCTCTGGAACTGGAAAAGATCTTCGGCTCCTGCTGCGGCGACCGTCATCTGAGGGCATTCCACGACTACGGACTTCTGGAGTATTTTCTGCCGGAACTCAACCATCACTGGGATACCCCCGTCATGGACCGCGCCCTTGAACTTCTTTATGAACGCAACTGCCGTCTGGATGAGGGACGCTACCGTAACAGCGTCTCTCTCGCCATGGCATGTGTGGCGCTTCCCTTTATGGAAGAAGCCCTGGGCATCGCCCCCGGTGATCCCCTTCCCTCCCGGAAGTGCGGAGGAGCTGCAAACGGGGTCCTTGAAAAGATCTTTCTGCCGCTCCACATGATGATCCGGCTCAATTTGTCGGCGGAAAAGATCCTGACGCTTCAGGCGATCTTCGATCAGGGAAAGTGCCCCAGAGAACTTTACACGTCACGCTCCTATCCCAACGCAAGAGAGTTGAAGATCATCCGTGCCGCTGTGGACGGGGGCGACCCCGAACAGACCGACCGGGAGTGGCCGCTCCCCCTTGCCGAACACGCCCCCCGGGGCAAAAACTCAAACGGCAAATCCCGCCGCCGCCGGAGCCGCAAACCCAAGGACAGCGGAGAACAATAAAAATATTTCCTGTTGTAAAAGATCCTGTGCCATTTTCACAGGATCTTTTTTTGAAAAAGTCTTATAAAAACTTGCAAATATTTTTTCACAGGATATATTATAACATCCTGACTTCACTTTTATTCTCAGTTTACTATTTTATCTTCAAAGGAGCTGAAGTATGAGCAGCAGAAAAAAAATTACCGTTGCAGTTGTCATCACAGCCGTCATTGCAGCGGCAGTCATCTTCCTCAGTGTTTTCCTGTTCCGACTGGGCCAGGTAAAGAATCTCTCTGAACCCAGCCGGGTTTTCACCGATCCTGCCACCGGAAAAACCGTTATTGAACTGAATGTGGCATCAAATCGCGAATTCCACCGTGATTTTATAAAAAAGTATCCGGAGATACTCCGGAAAAAGTATGCCTCTGTCTACAAGGCTGATCCGGCAAAATACGGCAGGTTTGACTGGCAAAATGTTGAACTCCGCCTGAAATTCTTTCAAGGTTTCAGTAAGACGATCGTTGACAGCGGCAAATCTGAACCTGAGTTGTGGCAGGTCGGAAACCGGCTGAGCAAAGTGTTTGCTCTGATAAAAGGCGGAAAATTGAAAGAACGCAAGGTGGACGGTCTCTCCTGGCGCATCCATTACAAATCCGCTCCCGATGTGATTTGGAGCACTCATCTTCAAACGGCAGATTATATTGAAAGCGCTCTTTTTTATCCTCTGGATAAATATATCAATGACATGCCCCCGGAAGAGCGCGAAAAACTTTTCCGTCAACTCCTGCCCTCAAAGATCAGAACTCTTGTTTACTGCTCCCGTTCCGGCAGTGAACCGGAGCAGTACTGGGCACTTCCCTGCGGCATTCACTACCAGATGGTGGCTTATGATCCGAAAGTCTTCCGGCGATACAACATTCCCTTTCCCACGGCGGATTGGACCTGGGAGGATATGCTTGATATCTGCCGTCAGCTCAGGGAGCACGGCGCTGCTGATCCCGCTTTCCGGCGGGCTGACCGCTGTGAAGATCTTTGCGCGTTCATCCGCGCCGCAGGGGGCAAGGTTGTGGAACGTGACAGAACCACCGGCAACGTGAGCTGGAATATTGACTCTGAAGCCTTCCGGAAGGCCTTAACCTTTTATTTCAAACTCTTTGAACACAGAAAAGACATGAGTAACGGTAAATACTATCCGAATGGCAATGAACGTTCCGCTCTTTACATCATTCACGGAACTGAAAATGATTTTCTTTCCGGAAATATTTCCCCCAATCTGTCAGTTGTACCTCTGCCCTTCGGTCCCCCGGATTCCAATGGAGTCCGGCACCGGGGCACCGGGATCACATCTTTTACTGCCGGCATAAGTTCTCTCATCAAAAATCCCGTTGTCCGGGACGCTGCCTGGGAATACATCCTTTTCAACAGCAGCCGAATCATTGCCGGTAAGCCTGTGCAGAATCAAAAAAGAGCATCTGAAGAACAGCGCAAGATCGTTGACAGTATCCTGAAATCAAGCAGAATGATCGAA
This sequence comes from Lentisphaeria bacterium, assembly GCA_017507125.1. Lineage (GTDB taxonomy): Bacteria > Verrucomicrobiota > Lentisphaeria > Victivallales > Victivallaceae > UBA1784. The sequence goes on along the minus strand of JAFWBQ010000095.1, from coordinate 52,470 downwards.
GTATTTCCCCGCAAAGAGGAAGCTCTTGTTGATCTGCTTATTGCAGTATACTTCTCCTATTCCAGAGATATCCTTGACCCTGAGAAAGATTGCGGCAGAATCAGTGAAAGGATCCGTCATCATGTTGAAAAGTTCACCTCTCATCTGAATCGCAGGAAATAACACATCTTTTTTACTGCCTTCAGGAAGAGCTTTCCAATGGCAAAAAAAACACCGGGATTGCTTGATAAATGACACTTCCGGTGTTATTTTATATAAATGACTGTTTCAACCTTGAATTATAAAGAAAGGATTCAAAAATGAAAGTTATCTCTCCTCTTCAGAAGGTCCGGGCCGCCTACGCCCCCAAACTTCCCCCCGCGCTCCGCAAGGGCGCCAATGTGGCTGTGACTGCCGGTGAACCCACCACCGCCGCTGACAATGTGGAGCAGATCAAGGCTCTCTTCCCCAACACCTTCGGCAGCCCCGTGCTGACCTTCGCCCAGGGAACCGGCGCCGCCGGTGCCGCCCTCAACGTGGGTGTGATCCTTTCCGGCGGACAGGCTCCCGGCGGACACAACGTCATCGCCGGTCTCTTTGACGGTATCAAATCCCTCAACGCTGACTCCAAACTCTACGGATTCCTCAAAGGACCTGACGGTCTGGTCAAAGATGAAGCCATGGAACTGACCTCTGACATCATCGACGCCTACCGCAACACCGGCGGTTTTGACATCATCGGTTCCGGCCGTACCAAGCTGGAAACCCCCGAACAGTTTGAAGCCGCCCGCAAGAGCTGCGAAGAGCGCGGCATCACCGCTCTGGTCATCATCGGCGGCGACGACTCCAACACCAACGCCTGTGTGCTGGCTGAGTATTTCAAAGCCAACAAGATCGGTATCCAGGTCATCGGCTGCCCCAAGACCATTGACGGCGACCTCAAGAACGAGTGGATCGAAGCCTCTTTCGGTTTTGACACCGCCTGCCGCGTCTACTCCGAGCTTATCGGCAACATCGGCCGCGACGCCAACTCCGCCAAGAAATACTGGCACTTCATCAAGCTCATGGGCCGTTCCGCTTCTCACATCGCCCTTGAGTGCGCTCTTCAAACCCAGCCCAACGTCGCCATCATCTCTGAGGAAGTGGCTGAAAAGAAGATGACCCTTGACGAAATCGTCACCGGCATCACCGATGTGGTCGCCGCCCGCGCCGCCAACAAGATGAACTTCGGTATCGCTCTGATCCCCGAAGGTCTGGTTGAATTCATCCCTGAGATCAAAGTTCTCATCGCCGAACTCAACGACATCTTCGCCCACATCGACAGCTCCATCGCCGAAGCTGACGCAGCCGCTAAAGTCGCCTTCGCTGAAGCCAAACTCACCGCCGGCAGCGCCAAGGTCTTCGCCTCTCTGCCCGACGGCATCCGCAAGCAGCTCTGCAATGACCGCGACCCCCACGGCAACGTTCAGGTCTCTCTCATCGAAACCGAAAAGATGCTCGCCGAAATGGTGGGCAAGAAGCTGAAAGAGCGCAAAGCCGCCGGAACCTACACCGGCAAATTCGCCGCTCAGACCCACTTCTTCGGCTATGAAGGCCGCTGCGCCGCTCCCTCCAACTACGACGCCGACTACTGCTACAGTCTGGGTTACAACGCCGCCGCCCTCATCGGTGCCGGCAAGACCGGTTACATGTCAAGCGTCCGCAACACCATCAAGAACGCTGACGAATGGATCGCCGGTGGTATTCCCATCACCATGATGATGAACATCGAGCGCCGTCACGGCGAGGACAAGCCCGTGATCCGCAAGGCTCTGGTGGAACTTGACGGCAAACCCTTCAAGACCTTTGCCGCCAACCGCGAAGCCTGGGCTGTGGAAACCAGCTACATCTATCCCGGTCCCATCCAGTACTTCGGTCCTGCTGAAGTCTGCGACCTGGTCACCTGCACATTGACGCTGGAAAAAGCATGATCATGGCTGAAGTTAAACTTGACATCGACTATGTGGCTGATCTTGCCCGGCTCGAGCTGACTCCTGAACAGAAGGAGGCTTTCGGCGCCGATCTGGGCAATATCGTCAACTACATCGCTGAACTCTCTGAGGTGGATGTGGAAGGCGTCGAGCCCACGGCTCACGCTTCTGTCTGCTCCAACGTCTGGCGCGAGGATGAAGTCAAACCCTCCTACCCCAGAGAGACCATGCTTGCCAACGCCCCCGGCGTGGTCAGCGGCGAACTGATCCGGCTCCCCCGGGTCATGCCGGGATCGGAGAGTTGATATTATGGCAGACAAGAATTTTACCATCCACGCTCTTGCTGAAGAGTTGAAATCCGGCAAGCTCACTTCCGTCGAACTTTGCCGCCGCTGTCTTGATGCCGTCGCGGCAAAGGATGGCGAGATCGGCGCATTCATCAAGTACGACGCCGATAAGATCATGACCCTTGCCGCCGAATCAGACGCCCGCCGCAAAGAGGGGAAAGCCCTCAGCGCCTGGGACGGGATCCCCATCGGCATCAAGGACAACATCTGCGTGACAGGCGAAACCTGCTCCTGCGCCTCAAAGATCCTTGAGAAGGTGGTTTCACCCTACTCTGCCACCGCAGTCAACAAGCTCACTGCCAAAGGTTTCATCCCCTTCGGCAGACTCAATATGGATGAGTTCGCCATGGGTTCCAGCTGCGAAAACAGCGCGGTGAAAAGAACCTGCAACCCTCTGGACACCAGCCGGGTCCCCGGCGGTTCCTCCGGCGGTTCCGCAGCGGCTGTGGCGGCAGGATTCGTTCCTGCGGCACTGGGCAGCGACACCGGCGGCTCCATCCGTCAGCCTGCGGCTTTCTGCGGCATCGTGGGGGTCAAACCCACCTACGGCCGCGTCTCACGCAGCGGACTTGTGGCTTTTGCTTCAAGTCTTGACCAGATCGGTCCCATGACAAACGACGTGGTGGACTCTGCCATATTGAGTTCCATCATTTCCGGCAAAGATCCCCTGGACTCCACCAGTCTGGACGAAGCTGTCCCCGATTTTGCCGCCGCCGCCCTCAGAGGCGCTGAGGCACGCTCCCTTGCGGGGGTGAAGGTGGGACTGCCCAAAGAGTATTTTACTTCCGGTCTTGATGCAGGGGTGAAAGAAGAGCTGGATAAAGCCATTGAAAAGGTGAAAGCTCTGGGGGGCGAGATCGTTGACGTTTCTCTGCCTCACTCAAAATACGCCGTCACCGTTTACTACATCCTTGCCACCGCTGAAGCAAGCGCCAACCTCGCCCGCTTTGACGGTATGCGCTACGGCGCCCGGGTGGAAGCCGGCGACCTCAACGAGACCTACTTCAAGAGCCGCGGTGCCGGATTCGGCAACGAGGTGAAGCGCCGGATCCTGCTGGGAACCTACGTTCTTTCCAGCGGCTACTATGACGCCTACTATCTGCGCGCCCAGAAGGTCAGGACTCTGATCCGCAAGGACTTTGCCGAAGCCTTTGAAAAGTGCGATATCCTCATGACCCCTGTGACTCCTGCTGTGGCGTTCAAATTCGGCGCCAAGAGCGATCCCTTGCAGATGTATCTTTCTGACATCTTCACCATCGCTCTCAATATCTCAGGCAACTGCGGATTGAGCATGCCCTGCGGCACCGATCCTGAAAGCGGTATGCCTGTGGGAGTCCAGTTCATGGCGCCCCATCTGGCGGAGGAAAAACTCTTTGAAGTCACCGCCGCTTTCGGAGCTGCCGAATGATCGTTCTCGGAATAGACCCGGCGATCCGGACCACCGGATACGGTGTGATAGACGCCGGGACCGGGGGGAGATTTTCAGTCATCGACTGCGGCATCATTGCCAACTCCCCCAAACTGCCCCACTCCCAGTGTGTGAGGCGGCTTCATTCAGGTATCTGCGAACTCGTTGATACATTTCATCCTGACTGCGCGGTGCTGGAGGAACCCTTCATGGGGAAAAACGCCGGCACTGCCATCATTCTGGGCATGGCGCGGGGCGCCATTCTTGCGGCTTTGAGTCTTCATGACATCCCCTGTTTCGCCTATGCGCCCACCGTTGCCAAACGCGCCGCCGTGGGCAGAGGCACTGCCACCAAAGAACAGATCGCGGTGATGATCGCCGCCGAACTGGGGATCAAGATCGATCAGATCCCCCTTGACAGCACCGATGCACTGGCTCTTGCCATGTGCCACGCAGGGAGAGTTCTGCGCTCCTGCGGCGTGCCCGGAAAGCAGTTGTAATCTATTTTCACGGAGGAACTTTGCATGAGCTTCGGGGAGCATCTCAGCAGCATCCCGCTGGAACAACTCACAGAACTTATCGGGTATCATAATAAACTTTACTGGGAAAAGGGTGCGCCCGAAATCGCCGATGCCGACTACGATCTGCTTCTGGAAGAACTGCGCCGCCGTGATCCCGGTCATCCCCTGGTCAACGCCATCCACACCCCCCTTGTGGTTTCCGCCGGAAAGGTGCGCCACAGGACTCCCATGCTCTCTCTTGATAAAGCCTACTCCCTTGAGGCGGTTCTTGAATGGGGACACAAATTTGCCCGGACTCCTGATGAAAAACTCCTTGTTCAGCCCAAGTATGACGGTATTTCCGCCGCCTTTGACGGAACCACCCTTGCCACCCGGGGCGACGGGGAAACGGGGGAAGATGTCTCCGGCAAATTGCCCCTCATCGAACTTGAAGCTCCCGGATATACGGGCAAACTTGACCGCCCCGCCCGGGGAGAGATCGTGATCCGCTCCGACGACTTTGTGAACATCTACTCTCACATCCGCCGCAAGGACGGCGGTTTCTACAAAAATCCCCGGAACGCCGTGGCGGGCATCATGGGACTCAAAGAGATCGACGCCATGATCGCCCAGGGTGCCAAGCTCACTCTGGTGGATTACGCTCTTGTCTCCTTCACCGTCACCCTTGACCGTCTGGCGGATGAATGGGAACAGCTTCTGGAAAAAATCGCCGCACTCCCCTATCCCATGGACGGTGTTGTGATAAAATTTGCCGATAAAGCCTTTGCGGAATCCCTGGGCAGTACCGCCCACCACCCCAGAGGCGAGATCGCCTATAAATACTCCAACGTGAAACGGCAAAGCCGCCTGCTGGATGTGGAGTGGAGCTTCGGCAAAAACAACCTGACCCCCGTGGCACTCATGGAACCTGTGGCGTTTTCAGGCGTCACCGTCAAACGTGCCACCTTGCACAATGTGCAGAACATCATCGACATGGATCTTCACATCGGCGACACCATCACTGTGGAGCGTGCCGGTGATGTGATCCCCTACATTTCAGCTTCTGCCCCCGGAAAAAACCGCCGTTCCCCCCTGATCTCAGAGTGTCCTGCCTGCGGTGCTTCTCTTGAACGCAAAGGTCCTGAGCTGGTCTGTGTCAACTCTGAATGTCCCGGCACCTCTCTTCAGCGTCTCGCCGCAGCGGTCAAGGCTCTGGATGTGGAAAATCTGGGCGAAAGCACCCTTAAAAAACTTGTCCATGTCTGCCATGTGCGCCATCTGAGCGACCTTTTCCGCCTGACGGCAAAAGATCTGCTCATGGTGGAGGGCTTCGCGGAAAAGTCCGCCTCAAATCTCCTGAAAGAGCTTCAGCGGGTGCGGAACATCCCTGAACATCAGCTCCTTGCCTCTCTGAACATCCCCAACGTGGGCCCAAACATCGCCAAACTGCTCCTTGAAGATCTGGATTTTCAGCAGCTCCGGGAGGCCTCCGCCGACCGTCTGAGCGTCATTCCCGGCATCGGCCCTGAACGCGCCAAAGCACTGACCGAAGCCTTTGAGATGAGAAAGGAGGAGATCGACGAACTCCTTTCCGCCGTCACCCCCCTGCGGGAAAAAAGTCCGGATAAAGGCGCCCCCACCGTCTGTTTCACAGGCAAGATGCCTGAAAAGCGCTCCTACTATGTTGAACTCGCCGGAACAAAGGGATACACCGCCGTTGACACTGTCACTAAAGAACTTGCCCTTCTGGTGGCGGCAGATGTGAATGACAACTCCTCAAAGCTGGCGAAAGCACGGAAACTGGGCATCAGGATCGTTGCCCTTGAGGAGTTTCTGGCACTTTCTGTTCCAACTCCAGGAGCAGCCGCCCCAAGCCCCGGTGAGGAGGAACAGCCCGAACTCTTTGATGAGCGGTCTGTAACGGCTCCCCCCCTTCCGGCGCCTCCGGAAAAGGCGCAGACAACAGAAGAACAACTTGAATTATTTTGATGATATTGAGATTTTTTCATTTAAGGAATTTGACTTGACTATGCGTTACAACCCCAAAAAACACCATCTGCCCATTTTTTCCGGGAACGGGATCCTTTCCATCGACAAACCCGCCGGATGGACCAGCTTTGATGTGGTCAACTTTCTCAGAAACCGCTACAACATTCCCAAAGTGGGACATTGCGGCACACTTGACCCCGCCGCCACCGGACTGCTGGTGATCGTGCTGGGCGGATATACCAAGTTCAGCGACAAGCTCATGGCGTCGGACAAGGTCTACCAGTGTACTCTGCGTCTGGGCGTTGAAACGGATTCATACGATCTGGATGGTGAAGTCATTGCTGAAAAAGAGGTCAATGTCACAGAAGAAGAGCTCCTTGAGACCCTCAAAAGTTTTGAAGGGGATCAGATGCAGATGCCCCCCATGGTTTCCGCCGTCAAGGTGGGGGGGAAGAAACTTTACGAACTGGCACGCAAAGGCGTTGAGATCGAGCGCGAAGCACGCCCCATCCACATCAACGCCATCAAGGTGGAAAAAGTGGCGCTCCCCGACTGCGAATTTATTCTGGAGTGCTCCAAAGGAACCTATGTCCGCTCCCTCTGCCACGATGTGGGCGCCAGGCTGGGCTGCGGCGGCACTCTTGCGGCGCTCAGAAGAGTCCGCAGCGGCAGCTTTGACATCAAAGATGCCGTCACCATTGATTATCTCAAAGAGCTTGAAGTGGAGCAGTTCAAGATGCTCCTTGCGGAAAAACTTTCAACATTTGCCGGTTTCGGCGGGAGGTGAGCTGTGAGTTCCAAAGAAGAAAAAAAACGCATTTCCATCCGTGAAATAGATCATCTTCTTGAAAATGCCCCCGGCATATTCAAACTCGCCGACATCGCCGCAAAACTGGGCGCCCCCGGCGATGATGAACTTCTCAAGCGCCTGGAACAGCTCATTGACGGCGATGCCAACTATTTCCACACCGACGACTGGGAGTGCGAGCTGAAAATGCACTACTTCTGCCGCATCCCCTTTGCCGTCACTCCGGAAAAGTGGGAAATCGAAGAGGGCGTCCTCTTCCCCGGTTCCCGTCTCACCCCCTTCCTCACTGAAGATATCTTCCCCTCTGACGCGGAACTCCTTTACGATGATGAACCGCTCCCCAAAAAGGAGATCACGCTCCCCTTCAGTGAGGCGCTCCATTACAATATGCTCGTGGGCCATGAACAGATCCTGGACTACCTTGAAGCTGATTCTGATGCCAACAGCTCATTGCGGCAGCATCTGGCGCCCACCACTCTTGTCACCCTCACTGTCTTCGACTGCCGGGAGCTTTTCCGGGAACTTGAGTTCAAAGAGGGGGACTCCCTCATATTGCAGCTCACCGACCCCGACAACGGTGAATTTGAGATCAATTACCGCCCCCGGGAAGAACGGAGCGAAGAGGCGAAAGAGAAGTGGATCGGCAACTACGAAAAAGCTATGATCAAAGTGGTGGAAAAATTCCGGGACTATCTGGAACTCCCCCACCAGATCGGATGGGCTTTCTACCTGGGCGCTGAAGAACTTGCCGGAGCCGGCGCCTCGGTGGAGGAATTTGTCAGAGAGTGCGACTCCATCGAAATGCGGACCGACGGCGACCACAGCGTCTTCGCCATGGCAGGTACAAATGATGAATATTCTTCAAATGACTCCGGCAACGAAGAAGAACTCCCCGACGGACTCGCCATCTCTGCCGGAGAAACCTCTGACTTCGGCGTCATGCTCAAACAGGTGGGTTCCCCCCTCACTCCCGAGGAAATCGACGGATTCATACTTGACAACTGCGCCGCAAGAGATATGACTTTTGACCGCTTCTTTGCCCGCGCATTCCCCCATGGTGAACTGGATTACGCCGACGAAGCTCAGGAAGCCGTCTTCCTCAACTTTCTGGAAGAACGCTTTGAAGAGCTTTCAGGCAACTACAACCGCCTTATGGATGAAAGCAAGGCTCCCCTGAGAAGCACCATCATGGAACTTGTGGAAGAGCGCCTTGACCACCAGTGCGAAGATGACCACGATCATTGCCATTGTCACGATCTGGATAAAATTTTCGCTGCACTGGACCTGATACTGAAACAGCTCAACACCGAAAGTTACGACCCTTCAGAAGAGGAGCTGGATCAACTCCGCGCCAAAGTGGAACAGTGTGCCGACCGCCTCGAAAACCTTCTGGGCTGAGGAGCCGGAGCCTCATCTATATTATTTTTCATACAATACTTGCAATTTTTAAACAAGTGGTGTATATTAGATGGTTTACTGTAAAATCGAGAATCGTGAAACTTGTAACTGAACGGATGTGTTCCGCTGCGTCATATCCGGCTTACCCCTGAGGAGTGAAACTATGAAAAAAGTCTTCCTGACCGGCATTACCGGACTTGTGGGCAGCGCCTTTGCCGTTGCTCTGCTGCGTGAGCGCAAAGATTATGAATTCGTCTGCCTTGCCCGTCCCTCCGGCGGCAAGAGCGCCATGGAGCGCACCGCTGAGATCATCCGTGACGAATGTGTCTTTGACGGATGTCCCGAACTGGCCGATGAGATCCTTTCTCACATCACCGCCATTGACGGCGACGTGACCACCATTGATCCTGAAGCCATGGCAAAAGATCCCCTCATGGCAGGTGTGGATATCGTTTTCCACTGCGCCGCCGACGTGAATCTGGGTAAGGATCCCACCGGAAGAGTTTTCAAGATCAACTACCACGGTACCGAGAATGTGGTCAAGCTGGCCCAGCTCCTCAAGGTGAAAGAGTTCCACTATGTGGGAACCGCCTACATCGCCGGTAAACTCTGCGGCACCGCCATTGAAGACAACCCCATCGACAGCGGATTCAACAATCCCTACGAAGAGAGCAAGTACAAAGCAGAGTTCCTGGTCCGCAACTCCGGTATCCCCTTCTCTGTCTACCGTCCCGCCATCGTCACCGGCAGACGCAGCGACGGCAGGATCCGCAAGCCCCTTGCCTTCTATCGTATCCTTGAGTTCCTGGGCAAATTCAAGAGCCACAACTGCTCCCGTGCCGGTATCCCCCAGACGGAGTGGATCGATCTGAGCATGACCTTTTCAACCGTTCCCTCTGAACACGTTTACTTCGTGCCCATCGACTATGTGCAGGAGGCCATCACAGCTCTCTTCCAGAAGCCTGTGACCAATACCGCCTATCACATCACCGGCGACAGTCCCCTGACCACCAAAGAGATCCGCGACACCATCTGCGGCATCCTGAGGATCGACGGACTCACCGTGGGCATCAACGACAGCAGCAAGGTGGACAGCAAACTCATGGCTCGTTTCGTGGGCGACCTCTTCCCCTACTTCTCATCTGATATCATCTTTGACCAGACCAACGTGAAAAAAGCTCTGGGTGAAAAGTTCCTTGACTGGGAGTACGGTACTGCCGGTCTTGAAACTCTGATCCGTTCCTATTACAAGGATCATTTCCCCAATGTGGAGTGGATCCAGACTCTCGCCAGTGAGCCCATTGCACGTGCTCCCAAAGACAACTGATTTCCCGGTTGACGTTTATTTCTGACGGCCCGGTTCCTCTGTTCAGGGGGACCGGGCTTTTTGATATTCCGGAAAAAGTCGGGGAGTTTCAACCGAAAATTGTACAAAAAACTTGATTTTTCGCCGTTTTAGATTATATTTTTAAGATGCAGGGAGAAAATTTGAATTTCAAGGAGGAAAGATGGATTTTATTGATCCTGACTGGCTTTATCTTTTGACGGTGCCCTTTGTTTTGATGCCTCTTCTGGCTGTTATCGGCAATGCCAAAAGAAAGAAGCGTCTTGCCATGATCCTCGGTAAAAATGCCAATTCCCCTGAAGCGGTCCATCTTTCCCGGGTGAAACGCTTCTGGCGGGTGGTGCTTCTTTGTTCATCTGTCTTTTTTATCATCGCCGCCTGCGCCCGTCCCTCCTTCTATGCAAAGCTGCTCCCCTCGGAAGCCAAAGGCAGGGATCTGATGGTGCTCTGCGATGTTTCACGGAGCATGAATGCCGCCGACATCGCGCCCTCCCGGCTCAGGCACGCACGCTATCTTCTGCAGCAGCTTGCTTCACGGAGCAAGGGGGACAGGTTCGGCCTCATCCCCTTTGCCGGAGAGGCCTATCTGAGCTGCCCTCTCACCTCTGATCCAGTAACATTCAACGAGTATGTGGAGGATCTTTCCACCGACAGCGTCCCCGCCGGAGGAACCAATCTGGAAAAAGCATTTCAAAAGGCGCTCCGTGCCTTTGAAGGCTCCGAATCCAGGAACCGGGCGATCATTCTGATGACCGACGGCGAGGAGCTTCAGGGGGAGATCCGGAAAGTGACAGCTGAACTGGCAGGCAAAAATATCCCCGTCTTTGCCGTGGGCTTCGGGGATCCCGCCAAAGGCGCCGTCATACCCCGGGAACCGGGAAGCACGGCACTTGTCCGTGACAGAGAAGGCAGGATCGTCACGTCAAAACTCAACGAAAAACTTCTGAGTTCCATTGCCGCCGCCACAAAAGGTATTTACATCCGCACCACCGCCACTGATTCGGGGCTGCCCCAGTTGGAGTCCGCCATCAGCGCCCTTGAACGCCGATCCGGGAAAAATCTTAAAAACAAACTTCCCGTGGAGGAGTTCCCCAAACTTCTGGGCGCGGCCCTGGCGGCTCTGCTCATTTATCTGCTGCTTTCAGAAAGAAAAAGCGCTGCGCTGCTTATGGCGCTGCTCCCCTTCCTGGCGTGGAGCGCCCCTCTGCAGCAGCTCCCCGGGGAAAATAAAAAGGAAATGCTCCCCCCGGCTCCCCCCTCAGTTTCTCAGAGTCCCGTTGAAATTTACAACCGGGCACGGGAGATGCAGAAAAACAACCGGGAGGGTTTTGAAGAAATTTACCGCAAGGTCATCTCACACAAAGATTCTTCACCGGTACTGCGCGCCGGAAGCTTTCTCAATCTGGGGGTCGATCGTCACAACCGCAGCCGCACCGGTACTCAAAAGGCGCTCCGGCAGCTTAAACAGCGCCGTCTGCAGGAATCTCTCGAAACTCTGCAGAGTTCACTTTCTCTTGCCGAAAGCGCCGAAGAACTTTACAGCGCCTCTATCGAAAGTTCAGGCGCCCCTCTCAAAGAGCTGGCGCCCAACCTCGCGCTCCTCGACCGTGAACGCAAAAGCATGGAAGCGCTGAAAAAGAAGATCGAAGAGCTTTTGAAACAGCAGCAGCGTGCCCAATCTCAAACCCGTTCCGCAGCGGACCGGAACAAAAATGCCCCGCAGGATCAGCAGCAGCGGCAGCAGCAGCAGCGTTCCATAGACCGGGCTCAGAAAGAAAGTTCCCGTCTTCAGCAGCAGGCACAACAGCTGGATCAGAAGGAAATGGCTGACGCCGCGCGCAAAGCCGCAGAAGAGCTTCAAAAGGCATCTCAAGCCAAAAAAGAGGGCAAAGACAGAGAGAGTTCTGAACATACCGAAAAAGCAGCACGCGCCCTTGCCGGAGCTGCTCCTGAAAAAAAGAAGGAGTCCGGCAGAGAAGAAAAGAAAAATCAATCTGCTCAGCAGCAGAATCAGAATCAGCAGCAGCCTTCCTCCGGAAATCCCTCTCCCCGGCCGCAGCTTTCCCCTGAAAACCGCAAAGGTGCCCTGCAGATGCTGGATCTTATGGGCGAAGATGACAAAAGACTGCGTTCCGCCATAAAAAAGAATATGCGTATGAAAAGACCCCAAACAGAGAAAGATTGGTGAGGCAGAACTATGAATAAATTTTTCCGGATATTTCTTCCTGTACTCCTTCTCCTGAACGCCTTTGTCTGCGGCGCCCTGGAAGTGCGTTTTGAACCTGTAAGGCGCAATGTCATCGCCGGCAGATTCATCGAACTGCAGCTGGTCAGCGACAAAAAGATCACCGGAATAGAGACTCCTGAAGTCAAAAACGCCCGGTGGGAAAATTCATATACTTCAAGCTCCATGCAGAATATCAACGGCAAAGTGAGCTATACCCGGCTTCTCATGCTGGCGCCTTTGAAAGAAGGCGAGATCGTCATTCCCCCCTTCAAAGTCCGCGCGGGGAACGAAAGCGCCATGACCGGCGAGATCCGGGTGCGTGTCCTGCCCCGGAGCAATTCTGACAACTCCCGTGAAGCAAAGATCGAAGATGTGCTGCAAGGCAAAATCACCATTGCCGGAAACAAAAGATCCTTTTACACCGGCGAAGAGCTTACCATTTTCTGTGATCTTCTCATTGATGCAGAGTTCATCAACCAGATACGGCCCAACTATTTTCCGGAACTCCTCAATACAGACAACGCGGTTTTCACCACCTGGAACTACCGGAACACTCAAGTCCGCTTCCAGCCTTCCAGCCCCCGGGAGATCCTCATAAAAGAGCGTCCTTTCATGCGTCACCGTTTCACGGCGCGCTGCCGGGTGCTGATACCCGGCACCTTTGCCCCCGGAGCGACCATCCGGGTGGGCATACTTCAGCAGAACCGGGAAGAAGATGACTTCTTCGGTTTCGGCGGCAGTTTTTTCTCTTCAAACCGTTTTGTCCCCTATACGCTCCGCTTCACCCCGGCGCCCCCGGTGGAAATCAAAGCGCTGCCGCCGCTGCCTGAGGGGATGATAAGTTCGGGACTTGTGGGCAAATGGCAGATCAGTGCCAAAGTTTCGTCAAGTTCGCTCCATCAGGGTGAAGCGGCGGAAGTGGTGCTCAGCTTCACCGGGGAAGGTGCTGAAGGCAATTTCCGGGCGCCTGAGCTGAAGTTCCCCGGATTCCGGGTCTATCCCCCTGAAGTGACTGTAAAACCCCGTACCATCACAGCCAGGTACGCTCTCATTCCCCTGGAACCGGGGGAAAAGAGTCTCAAATTTGCTCCGGCATATTTTGATCCGGCGCAGCAGAAGTGGCAAAGCACGCCCTTTGAGTTCAAGACGGCGGTGATCAAAGGTAATTCCGCTCCGGCGCTCCGGCAGAACTTTGCTCCTGCCGCTCCCCGGGATAAAGGGGAAGGGAAAGAGAAAGATACTTCTCCTCAGGAGCAATATCTGCTCTATCAGAAAAACATGCCCGGTCCTCTGGTGGAGCTGCCTCTGATCCGCAATTCGCTTTTCCGGTTCTTCCTCTTTCTGCTGGGGATGCCTCTTGCGGCACTTTTCATTGAAGTGTACTTCCGCCGCCGGGAAAAGGAAAGCGCCTCTCCTGAGCTCCGGGCGCAGAAAATGCGTAAAAAAGCGCTCCGCGAGCTTGCAGATGAGCTCAAGCGCAAGGGCGACACGCCTGAATTCCGGAAAAAACTCCTGCCTCTTCTGGGGGAATCCATGGGGCTTTCTGCGGGCGTTTCTGCCGGTGAGATAGCGGCCCATCTTGAGGATCCTGAACTCTGCCGCTACTTCACGGAGCTGGAGTCCTCAAGCTATATGCCGGGAGCTTCTCAGCAAAGCGATCTGCTCACTTCCGGCGGCAAAAAAGCGCTCCTCGGAGTTCTGAAAAAGTTTTCCCTCTGGTTCATGGTGCTCTTTTTCTCAGCTGCCGCCGCCGGAACCGGGCTCAACGAACTTTTCAACAGGGGGGATTTCGCCGGGGCAAGTGCTCATTATCTGAAACTTTCGGGCGGCGGCAGCGGATACCGTCCCGGCATGCTCTACAACTACGGCAACTGCCAGTATCTTATGAATAATCTTCCCGAGGCGAAGTGGGCTTTAAATCTGGCTCATCTTCTGGCACCCCACGACAGAGAGATCCGTACCAATCTGGAACTGGTCAATGCGCGGCTTTTCGCTGAAAATGACAGAGAAAGCACTTTCACAGCCTTTCTGACCGGCATGCGTGACCGCATCCGCTGTGACAACTATCTGCTTCTGGCAGCTTTCGGCTGGGGCGTGCTGTGGATAGTGTGGAGTTTCCGCCGCAAGCTGGGAAGCTCTGTTTATTACAGCTGCAGCGGCGCAGTACTGCTTCTGGTGGTGCTTTCACTTTTGAGTGCGGCGGCACAGATGCGCAGCGTCTATTCCGCAGACAAAATCATCATCACTGCCAAAAACGCAGAGCTGCGGACGCTCCCCGGAAAAAACTCAGGCGTTGTCGAAAGCACCATCCCCGGAGGCAATGAAGGCGAACTGCTCCAGCGTGACAGTTCCGGATTCTGCCGGGTCCGGATCAACGGCAGAGAGGGATGGATCGACGGAAAAACCTTCAAACACACCTTCCCGGGAAAGCTCTTCTGACCCTTCCGCCGGGAAAAAAAGAGAGCTTGCTGCCCACCTTTTTCAAGGAGTTGCAGCAGGCTCTTTTTCTCTTCAGCTCCGGTCCTTGCCGGAACACAGCGCTTTCTTCTCTTTACTTCCGCAGCAGAGGGCGCGCCAGCATGGATTCGTAGATGTTGATGTAATGTCTTGCCGTCACATCGTGGTTGAAACGGCGCCGGGCATCGTTCATGACCCGGCTGACAAACTGCTCCCGCACATCTTCAGGAAGCGCATGGAACTTCATAGCCTCATCCACCGCCCAGCGGAGTCCGTTGGCGTCGTAATCCCGGAAAACAAATCCGTTGCCTGTGTTTTCGGCAAAGTTCCAGTGCTCCACTGTGTCGTGGAGTCCCCCTGTGTCACGGACAATGGGAAGACTGCCGTAGTACTGCGCCGTCATCTGAGGAAGTCCGCAGGGTTCAAAACGTGAGGGAACCAGCACAAAATCCGACGCCGCAAAGGCGAGATGTGAAAGTTTCTCGTCAAAGTCGCACACCGTCACCCGGTCGTAAAAGTCGTGGAACGCCACAATGTCACGGAAGACCTTCTGATAGCTGCCGTTGGCAACAATGGCGATCTGCAAATTCCGGTCATAATAACGGTGCACAAGGTCATACATGATCTCAGCCAGCAGCTGACATCCTTTCTGCACCGGATCCAGGCGATTGGGCCAGAAAAGAAGGGGAGCATTCTGATCCACGACGAGTCCCGTCTTTGACTGGAAGGCGATCTTGTTGATCTTTTTCGCCTGCCGGTGGGTCACGGGCGTGTAGCACATTTCCAGCGAAGGATCTGTTTCAGGTGTATCGGCTTCGTCGGGAGAGTTGAGGATCCCCCCCGCACAGCCGGAACGGAACTTGGCTGCGATCTCACGCTGGATCTGAGGCGCCACAAAGTCATGGTGTCCCTCAACGATCTCACGCAGAAAGGTGGGACTGACCGTGTTGATGAAGTGGGCGCCGAAAATGCCGCTTGTCAGAAGATCCACCGGATTGCTTTCCCGGGTCTCCTCATAGCTTACAGGGGGCCTTTCATAATAAAGATTTTCCCAGAAAGATGCCGTATCAAGTCCTCTGTCCTCGATTTCCGCCAGCGTCACCTTGCTGGTGTGGATGTTATGGACCGTGAAAAGACAGGGTATCCCCATGCGTCTTGCGGCACCGGGGATGAGTCCTGTCATCCAGTCGTTGCAGTGGATCAGATCGGGCTTGACCGCAGGGATGATGTTGTTGAGCACCTCGCGCTGGAACGCCACGGCCTGTTTGAAACTGTCGTCGGAGTAACTGCTGTATACTGTATCCCGGTAGTAAAAGATCCTGTCCTCAGCCAGATGGATCCGGGAACGGGTGTTGAAGTGCATCATGTAGGCGCGCAGATCTTCACTGACCATATTGCCCAGATCCACATGGAACATGCGCCGGTAGTGGGGCAGCGCCACATGGACGTCGGCACCGCAGCGGAAAAGGGCGCCCACCAGAGAGGCCGAAACATCCGCAAGTCCCCCTGCCTTGGCACGGAGACGGTTTGCCATATTGCCCATCCCCGGCGGCAGAGAGGTGATCTCAGGTGTGACCACCAGGATCCGGGGAGAAGTGTTTTTCTTTCTCATGATTTTTTGCCTTTAACTCAATGTTACTCCTGAACGGGCCAGCACATGAAACTGGGGATGCTGTTGTCCCAGTCGGTGCCGCCGGCTTTGATCCGGGCGGTAAGTCCGAAACGTCCTGCCTGACGGCATTCAACGGTGCACTCGTAAATATAGGAGCCGTCGCCCAGATTTTCAGTCATGGACATGGGTTCACAGCAGCTGGCGATCATATCGTTGTGGGCGTCAACGGTACCGTAATAGGCGTCCACTTCCACATCGGCGGGGGCAAGATCGGCAAGAGTGACTCTGGCCCGGACTCTGAACTTGTCGCCCACGTGCATATCTTCAAGGGTGCTGTCAAGGACTTCGGGGAATGAAATACTCATTCTGCCGCTTGAAAAGCTGCTTTCAAGTCTTGCCTTGCTGGTCACAAGTTCTCTTGCCCGGGCGGCGCCGTTGGCAGTGAGCTGGCCGTAAGCGGCGCCGGCGGGACGGTAGAAGTCCCGGTCGTAGTCCTGGACCATACGGGTGCTTGAAAATGTTCCGAGTCCTGTGATGATGGACTCCTTCATCCGGGCGATCCACCGTTTGGGGAGCTCCCCGCCGGTGCGCTCGTAGAAACAGGGGATGATCTCGTTTTCCAGAATGTCAAAAAGTGAACCCGATTCAAAGTTGTCCCGGTCTTCGTCAGAGTTGTAGAACTCATTGCCGCCGATGGCCCATCCGTTGACGCCGTTGTATCC
Organism: Lentisphaeria bacterium; assembly: GCA_017507125.1. Taxonomy (GTDB): domain Bacteria; phylum Verrucomicrobiota; class Lentisphaeria; order Victivallales; family Victivallaceae; genus UBA1784. The sequence continues at coordinate 35,708 of JAFWBQ010000095.1, read as the reverse complement.
TTCTGCCCACCATCCGTCAAGGATGCTGCAGTTGATGACGCCGTTGATGGCGGCTTTCATGCCTGAAGTGCCGCTTGCCTCCTGGGGCCGCCGGGGAGTGTTGAGCCACACATCGACCCCCTGCACCAGAGCTCTTGCCATGCCGATATCGTAGTTTTCAAGGAAGATGAATTTATCCTGCACCTGCTCTTCGCGGGCGAACTGGATCAGATCTTTGATAAGCTGTTTGCCCCCTTCGTCGGCAGGATGTGCCTTGCCCGCAAAGATGAACTGAACCGGATGGCGGTCATCTTTCAGCAGCGCCAGCAGACGCTGACGGTCTCTGAGGAGCAGCGTGCCGCGCTTGTAGGTGGCAAAACGGCGGGCGAAACCGATGGTCAGCACATCCGGACGCAGGATCTCGGTGAGTTTGCCGCTTCGGGCGTCAAGGCTGCCTCTGAGACTGCTCTGCATCCAGCGGCGGGCGCGGCGGAGCAGGGACTGGCGGCAGAGTTCATGAGCCATCCACAGCTCTTCATCGGGCAGGGCGCGGACACCATCGGAAAATTTGGCACTTGAAGGATTTTCCGCCCATTTTGTGGGCAGATACTGGTCAAAAAGCAAGCCGATCCTTGCCGAGATCCAGGAGCGGATGTGGACGCCGTTGGTAATGTGACGGATGGGGATCTCTGCCACAGAGCGCTGGGGCCAGAGGTGTTTCCACATGGAACGCGCCACTTCGCCGTGGAGTTTGCTCACACCGTTGCAGTAGTTCGCCGCAAGACGCAAGCCGAAAACCGTCATGGACATTTCATGAGCGTTCTCTCTTTCGCCGATGGCGATACCCCAGTTGATGACTCTTTCAGTATCCAGTTTTGCTTCAGCAGCAAGGACGCCGATGTAGGGGCGCAGCAGATCTATAGGGAATACTTCATTGCCCGCAGGCACCGGGGTATGGGTGGTGAAAACATTGGAGCGCCACACCGTTTCCAGCGCCACAGCCGGTTCATACCCTCTGTTGTTCACCAGATGGGAAATACGGGCAAGAGAAAGGAATCCTGCGTGTCCTTCGTTCATGTGGCACACCTGGGGTTCGCAGCCCAGCGCCAGCAGCGCCTTGACACCGCCGATGCCCAGAAGCAGCTCCTGATGGAGCCGCATGGTCTTGTCGCCGCCGTAGAGCCGCCAGGTGACGGAACGCAGTTCCGGAGGATTCTGGGGGATCTCAGCGTCCAGCAGCACCAGGGGCACGTTGCCGATACGCAATATCCACACTGCCGCGTGGAGCTGACGGTCGACCAGAGGCACTGTGACGATGATCTCTTTGCCGTGTTCATCCTTGGCACGTTCAATGGGCAGATCGTGGATCTCGGAAACAGGGTAGTGTTCCGTCTGATATCCGGAGCGGTCAAGAACCTGTCTGAAATAGCCCTGACGGTAAAGAAGTCCCACACCCGCAAGGGGCAGACGCAGGTCGCTTGCGGCTTTCAGGTGGTCACCGGCAAGAACTCCCAGACCGCCTGAGAAAATGGGAATACTTTCGTGGATCCCGAACTCCAGAGAAAAATAGGCGATACTTCTGTTGCCAAAGTTGTCGCTTTCGGGGATCTGGCGCTCAAATTCGTTTTTCACCGCATGAAGCTGACGGAGATAGGCATGATCTTTAGCCAGCTCTTCAAGACGGTGTTGGGAAACACGGCGCAGATAGGTTTTGGCGTTCCCTGAAAGCTCCCGCCACAAATAGGGGTCGATACGGACAAAAAGCTCCACCGCCTGAGGATGCCAGCACCACCAGATGTTGTTGGCAAGGGTCTCAAGAAACTGAAGCTCCGCAGGAATACGCGGTGCCACGTTGAAAAGTTGCAGATTCATAGGTCATCATCCTGATAAAGTTATTTCGGCTCCACTTTGAGCAGACTGTTGAGTTCACCGAAACCGTTGGGGGCAAAACAGTTGTTATTGCCGTCAAGGCGCCACTCGCCATTGACCACAAATTTGTACTGGTATTCGCCGGGTTCAAGGAGCAGCCGTTTTGTATAGACTCCGGGACTTTTTTGGTCGCTCATGGGGGTGGTCATCTGCCAGTTGTTAAAACTTCCGGCGAGGAAGACCTCCTTCCCGGGGGCATCTTCAAAGACAAATTCCACGGCACGGCGCCTGACGGCGCGGGAGACTTTTTTTTCGGCATTTTTCATAATAAATGGACTCCTTGTTTTGGACAGGTTCACTTCTGTGACAGCAGTTTACCGGACAACGGTTTTCCACTTTATACAATATACACCGGTGCCGCGGGATTTACAAATGGATGCAGAAATTTTTACAGGGTGAGAAACAGCTTTTCTCTCTGCGATCAATGCATTTCGCCCTTTGAACGGCGGAGTCCCCGGAAGGGATTTTCGGTGACACCTTCAAAAATGCACTCTCCCGCAACGGTGAGAACGCTTTTTTTCACAGAGGTGGAATCTGTGGAAAAGAGCCACCCCAGATAGGGGATGTCCTTGAGATAGGGGATCCCGGTGCTGGATTTCACGAGAGCGCTTTTACGCAAGCCGCCGATGACGAAACTGTTTTTCCCCTGAGGCAAAGTGACATTGAGCCCGGTAATGGTGCTCCGGCTCAGCCGGGGGGCGCCTTTGGAGTCAAATCCGGCAACGCTTGTGTTGCTCAGGTCAAGGGTGAAGTTGGCGGCATTTTCAGTGACTGAAGCGTTGAGGATCTTCATTGAAAATCCGATACTGCTCTGCTTGACAGTCTGCTGCTGAGGCGCTTTCCAGACAGGGACATCATTGGTCTGCGCCGCGCGGCCCGCCAGATCGGAAAAGAATTTGATGAGGCGGGCTTCATCTTCCGGGATCTGTTTTTCAAAGTAAAAGAGTTCGCTCATGTTTTCAAAGAGGGCGGGAGTATTGTTTCTGATAAGGAGTTCCCCCGAACAGAGCACCCTGCCCTTGCCTGAGGCGGTGAGAAAATCCAGATAGCGGGTGTTCCATTTGGGGTTGAAGTTGTAAAAAGATGTCCTTTCAGAGCCGGTATCCCCCAGCGTCCCCCCCGAATAGAGGGCAGTCCAGTTGTTTCTGTATCTGCCGCCGCCGCTGAAAAAATCCATGCCGCCGTTGTTTTTCCACGCCTGAAAGTCGATACCGATACGGTCATCGTTTTCGGTGAAAAACTCATAGACAATGATCTTCAGCCGCACCTGAGGAATGGGGACATCATACTTCTTGAGCATCTGCTCCACATTTCTCATGGAGTAATTTGCCACATCAAAAACAAGAAGATTCAATCCGGGGTCGTATGCCACCACGTCGCTGCCCTGCCACAATTCGGTCACATCGGGGACATTCAAGCCCACATTCTGTATGAGGGTCTGCAAGTTCCGTGCCGGAACATATTTGGGAAAGTAGAAAAAGGTCTGGGTACCGAAAAGGTATCCCATCTGGGGACGGTCCAGAAATTTCACGATGGAGTCAAACCCCATGCTCCCTTTTCTGTCCTGAAAACGGTACTCTTCGGCGCTGATGATCAGAAGACCGGTGCCGTCTGAGTACTTCAGACACTCCACAGCAGTGTTGCTCCCCAGCTGAAGTCCCGGCTCAAAGGTGGGCTGCGCCGCAGGAGGCGTCACAGGAGAGGTCGATGACAAAGTCGCCTGATTGTAAGGCGCAGGAGCAGAGGAGGTATTGAGAGGGTAGTTCTGCACAAGGGAGGTGTTGCCCACTCTCTTGGATTGAACCATCTGACGGATGCAGTCCCGGATCTCATAGGCATCCACATGTTTCAGCAGATAGCTCTTTGTGATGACTCTGGGGTCATTGTTGTCCCGGATGAAGTGGAGCGTTTCCGCGTCATTCCGGACGGGGATCAGAAGTTTGGCTTCCACCCGGGTGGGGGCGTACCCGCCCGTCCTGAGAAAGTTGGAGTCCCGCGGAGCGCTGGGAGCTTCTTCTGCCGCCGCCCCGGAAAAAAGAAGCAGCAGCGCCGGAAAAAAAAGGTTTTTCATTGAAATTTTCATTCTTCTTTCATCTTTCCCGGCGCCCCCGTATCAGGAAGCTGCGCCGTAACTGTGAGGAAGAAACAGGAGCGTTCTTTCGTTGTGACCGTTGTTGAGAAAAGATATTTTATGACCGGTATTTCTGAAAGCCAGGGGATACCGATGCGTTCTTCAGCTTCAGAGGTGCTTTCCCAGTACCCCAGAACGATTTCCCGGTTGAGGGGGATCGAGGCGTTCCCTGAAACTTTGGAAGTGTTGATGAGTTCGGTTCCGAAGTTGCTGCGCTCCACAGCGCCGGAGTTGCTCATTTCGTAACCGAAATAGAGAACACCGGGGCGGAAGGCGTTTTCGCCGGGACGATAGGGGGGAATGGTGAATCCCGCCGTACTGCCGTCATCTATGCACACGATGGGTTTGATGATCTTCAGAGAACACAAGTTGGGCTGAGTTGAAATATCAGGCGCCGTGACCGAGGTGCGGTCATTGTCGTTTTTGACGATGTTCTGGAAGGCGGTGCTGAAAGTGATGGTATAGCTCTGAGTGTCGGAGTTGGAAACGGTCAGCTCGCCCCGGGTCTGCCTTTCAGCATTTCCGGACTGTTCCAGAATGCGTATGAAACTTGCGTCAAACTGGGGCGCAAAGAAAAATCCCCCCAGAGGACCGCTGAAACTCTGAAGCGCCGCCGAGCCTGATGAACTCAGATCAAGAGCGCGCCAGCCCACCTGAAAAAGGTTCAGACCGGGACCGTTTTTCCACGCCAGATAGTCGATCCCCATATCCCGCAGGGTGCTTTCGCGCACTTCGCAGATGGAAAAATCCATTCTGATCTGAGGCGGCGGACGGTCCAAATAACTGAGAAACTGGTAGACATAGGCGCTGTTTGAAACATTGTCTTTCCAGTAAATCTGGTTGGAGTTGCTGTCATATCCGTAAAGAGACGACCAGGGACCGGCGTTGATAAGAGCGTTGACGATCAAATCTATCAGGATCTGACCGGAACGGTATTTGGGACGGTAGACCCCGCAGGTGATGCCGGTACCCCGGATGATGTCGCTGCCGGGGGCGGCGCCTTTCACCTCTCTGTCTGCCATGTTGAGAAATTTTGTGACGCACTCCATCATCTTTTCGGGGGTGGTCACAGAGAGTATCTGCTGCTGTGTGCTGCCGTAAAGGTAGTAGAAACAGTTGACGGATGAGTTCATATTATAGCGTTTGACCATCCCCGTCACAAAGGGGGCGATGTCGTTGGCCTGGATATGTTTCAGAGTGAAGATCTTTGAAACCATGTAATCCTGAGCATCATCCTGCACCAGACGGAGCGTCTGGGCGCCGGAGGGGAGTTGAGGCGGCTGGGAGGAGTGGGGGGGGGCTCCGAAAAGCCCCCCCGCCAGAACCATCATCAGCAGCCACGGAAATATTTTTTTATCGACCATGATCTGCTGTGATGTTTTTTTCAGATGAAACCGAATCCGAGAAGCTGCATCTTACCGTCTTTTTCGCCGGTCACAACCTGGAAGAGTGCCTGACGTTCTTCAGGCTTCTTGCCGGGGATCTCTTTGATAAAGGTCAGTTTCCAGACGGAAATGTTGAAGACGGGGTGAGCCAGTTCGGCAAGGAACTCCCCCTTCACGGGTTTGCCCATCTTGTCTCTGAGTTGTTTGCAGTGTGCCGCAAAATGCTTCTGGGTAAAGTTCTTTTTCATATTGTCGCAGAGAGTCCCGCAAAAAGCCTTGCTGTCATTTTTGCAGATGCCGTCCACCAGTTTCTGCCCGATTTTCCGCGCTTCGGCGGTTTTGGGTTTGGTGTGCTCTGCAGCAACCTGTTCGGGGGTTTTGCCTTTCTGCACCGGGGCGGCGGCGGTCATGGTCCCCTTGGCTTCGGGGGCGACGACCACCACCTCTTCAACGACTTCAGCGGCTCCGCAGTCATTGCAGCAGCATCCACCGCAGACGAGTGCTGCGGCAACCAGTTTGAGAGTGTTTTTCCACATAGTTTTTTCCTTTCTCTTTGTGGATTAATGATGGAAGGCTCTGCCTTCACCTTCAGCCACCCGGCTCCCCGGATGGTCTGCGAAAAATCTGATACTCTGATCCATGTCACGTGCCAGCTGTTCAAGCAGATCCACACTGACGCCGTGGCGCACCAGAATGCGCTGGATCACCGTCTGTTCACAGTCGGGCGGCAGGGAATAGGCGGGAACCAGCCAGCCGTATGAACGCAGTTTATCCGCCAGATCGTAAAGGGTGAAAGAGACCTTTGAATTGGGTCTGAGTTTCCAGCAGACGCCGGGTACTTCGCCGGGACCGCCGCTGCTGATAAGTTCAAAGAGTCCGGTGTGCCGCAGATAATCGGCAAAAAAGCGTGCTCCCTCGCGGCAGCTCTGCTGGATCTTCCGGTAGCCCTCAAATCCATGGCGCAGAAAGTTGTAATACTGAGCGATGATCTGCCCCGCCGGACGGGAAAAATTCAAAGCGAAAGTGGGCATATTGCCTCCCAGGTAGTTGACGTTGAAGATCAGCTCCTCAGGAAGATCCTCAGCGCTGCGCCAGATGACCCAGCCTACGCCCAGAGGTGAAAGTCCGAACTTGTGGCCCGAGGCGTTGATGGAACGCACTCTGGGAAGCCGGAAATCCCACTCCAGTTCCGGTTCAAGGAAGGGCGCCAGAAATCCCCCGGAGGCGCCGTCTACATGAAGGGGGATATCGAGTCCCTGCTGCTCTTCCAGCTTGTCGAGTGCGGCGGCAATGTGACGGACGGGTTCATACTGCAATGTAAAGGTTGTCCCCAGAGTCGCCACCACGCCGATGGTGTTTTCGTCACACCTTTTGATCACCTCTTCAGGCGTGGAAATATATCTTCCCGGGGCAAAGGGGATCTCTCTGAGTTCAATATCCCAGTAGCGGCAGAACTTGTGCCAGCAGATCTGGACAGGGCCCGTGATCAGATTGGGACGGCAGCAGTTTTTTCCCTGCTGTTTCATTTTGTTTTTCCACTTCCGGAGCATGGCAAGTCCCCCCAGCATGGCCGCTTCGCTGGAACCTGTGGTGGAGCACCCCATGGTGACGGCGCTCTCAGGGGAGTGCCACAAGTCCGCGAGAATATGGACACAGCGCATTTCTATTTCCGCTGTCTGGGGATATTCATCCTTGTCGATCATATTCTTGCTCAGAGATTCCCCCATAAGACGGCGCACTTCAGGCTCCTCCCAGGTGGTGCAGAAGGTTGCCAGATTCATTCTGGCGTTGCCGTCAAGCATGAGTTCATCGTGAACCATCTCATAGGCCTCCCGGGGAGGACTCCCCGCAGGGGGCAGCTTGTACTTTTCCGCCGCCCGGCTGAAAAGGCCGCAGGCGTAGGTGTCGTCAGTGTTTTCACTGCATTGGTGAATGATTTTGTGCAATGCCATGATCTCTTTCTCCTTCGTTGATTGTTTCATGATCGCTCCACGCGGGCTTCCGGCAGAGGTGTATCAGCCAGGGGATCCCTGTGAAGATCACCGTTCCTGCCGTCACCAGCGTAACATAAAGTGCAGGGTTCCCCACCGCCAGATTGGAAGGCGGGAAAAATCCCACCACAAAAGCAAACCCGACGCCGGTGACTCCCAGCAGAGTCACGATCCAGATCCCTGCCCATCCTCCGGGGACCTTGTAGGTGCGGGAAAGTTCGGGAGCGGAGTAACGCAGCTTCAACGCCGCAAGGTACATAAGGATATACATGATAAGATAGAGTGTCACCGTCATTGCCGACAGAACGAAAAACGCCACGTTGACGTTGTTCATAATAAAGTAGCAGCTCCCCAGCACCGTGACGATCAGCGCCTGGATCAGCAGAATGTTTACAGGAGCGCCCGCACTGTTGGTGCGGCTCATAAAAGGGGGAAGTTCCCCGTCAGAGGCTGTACTGAGTACTCCCCTGCTGGGACCGGTGATCCATGACATGACGCCGCCGATGGCGCCGAAGGCGGTCAATGCCCCCATGACCGGTACCAGGAAGCTCAAACCGAACTTGCCCAGTATCTGGCGGAACGCTTCCATAAGTCCTGCGGTCAGACTGATCTCAGAGGCGGGTATCACCGCCGCCACTGCCAGAGATCCCAGCAGAAAGAGCAGAATGATGATCACCGACGCCCCCAGCATGGCAAGGGGAAACTGCCGGTCGGGATCACGCATTTCAGTCACATGGACCGCCTGTACCTCGACTCCGGCAAAGAGCAGGATGATCCCCGCCAGAAAGGCTATGCTGCTGAGTCCTGAAATATGGGGGAAGAAAGAGGGATGGGCATGGAGCGCCCCTGAGGCAGCCGCTCCGGGGGCAAGAAAGGCAAGGGGCATCCCCTTGAAGAACCAGAAAAGTCCCAGAAGTATGATGAAAACTCCCGGAATAATGGTTCCCAGCAGCACGCCGTATTTGGTGACGGCCCCCACGGTGCGGGTCCCTTTAAGGGCGAAAAGTGTGGCGATCCAGAAGGTGATGATGACCACCAGTCCGCAGTAGGTGCCGCTGGCGGCGAGAGAGGGTTTTCCGGGCAGATAGGCAAGGGAGCCTGCGGCAAAACCCAGCACTGTGGGATACCATATCACATTCTGGATCCATTGGAGCCAGATGGCGGTAAAGCCCCATCCGGGACCGAAAGCGGACTTCACCCACACGTAGACGCCCCCTTCACGGTTGCTGAAGGCGCTGCCCAGTTCCGCTGATACAAGAGAAGCGGGCAGCAGAAAGAGAACCACTGCAAAGAGGATGTAAAAGAGCATTGAAAGTCCCTCTTTTGCCATCATGGGCAATCCTCTCAGACTGATGACCGAAGCAACGATCATCAAAGTCAGTGTTCCGGCAGACAGATAATTTTTTGTTTTTGCATCATTCATAAATAACTCCTTTCTGGAAATGACCTCACTCAACAATTTAGTGTGCCGAAAAAGAAAAATCAACTTGTTTTTTTGAAAATTATTATTTGTAACATCTTCATATTTAAGAAGATAGTAAACAACATATCACATCTGATCCAAATTTTCTTGACATTCCGGAGCGTCATCCGGAAAGGAGAAAAAAACATGTATAATCTGATTCCGCCTTACGGAACACTCCAGGATGTTGTTCCCGGCGACCCCTGGCAGCCTGAATCTGCCGCAAGGTACAACGCCGTCAATGAACTGCTGCGGCAGGAGCCTTTTGCCGCTATTCCGCAGCAGGTAAAATTCAAGGACGGCAATGTTCTTTATATTTGCAACGTTTCCGACCGGCAGCTCTCTGCCCGGAGCGCTGTGCAGATCGACTCCGACTTTGCCCCGTCAAATGTTCCCGGTCCCAATTTCAGGAACATCTGCGCCTACGGAAAACCGGTGGAAAATATCCACTGCTTCTGGGGGGTGGCCCTTGAAAATATTCCGCCCGGTATGTCAGGTGAAGTGCAGATATCAGGCATTGCCGCCGTGGATATCCCCGAAACAGATTTTGAGATCACGCTCAACGATCAAACCTCATGGCGGAGAAAGATAAGACAGAACTTTGTCTTTCCCGGTCTGGACGGCAAGTTCCACTGCAGCACCAGGGGCGGCGCGGAAATCGTCTGGTTCTGCGACCGGAGCGAAACCGCCCTCGTCAAGCTGGGCGTCAGAAGTCAGGATTACAACGGCATGTTCGCCGTCATCGAAAACGGCGACGGAACCCTCACCGTCAGGGGGGGAGAAACGGATCTCATACCCGGTTACGCCGGAAGAAACATGGGCTTCATCGAAGATACGGTCATCCCGGTGAAGTTCTCCCCGCATCACAACAACGGAAGCTATATCTGCCTTGTGGCAAAGTGGAAAAATCAGCAGTGGGAACTTGAAGTCGTTTCCACAAAAGATGGTGCTTACACACTTTATATCCCCGGAGAACAGATCTATTGGGAGCTGGCACGATATGACGATGTGAGCCGGGACGGAAAAACTCTCAAGGGTTTCCAGCAGCTCTGGACAGGGGGCGTTATCAACTTCAGAGACAGGTATTTTATAAATGGATAGTGTATGGTATCAGATGGGAATGCGCGACGGCGCCTTCAGGGGAACGGTCCCCGCAGCTTTTATGAATAATGCTTACCGCTTTTTTCTTGATCTCAGGGATCAGTGCAGAAAAGTTCTTTCTCCCGGATATATCCCCCCTGAGAGCGAAAATAAATTCTCTTTCAACGCCCGTGACCGGTACGGAAGATGGCGCGGATATCCCGACATCATTTACAGGAACATGTTCACTTTTCAGCAGGTCCCTATGGGGAGTCCGCTGCCGGAGGAGATGTGGAACGCCCCGAAGCCGAAATGGGACAAGGTCCGCTTCACTGAAGAGGAAATTCTCAACGAAGAGATCATTCCCTTCGGCACGTTCCGGGGCAAGCCGGCAGATTCAACAGAGTGGGAAACACAACGGTACCGCCTGATACAGAAAATGCGTTACTGCCTGATCCCGCTTCTGATAGAGGTCAGCACACTGGACTATCAGAAAAGGGAAACATGGCAGGATTACCACTACAACTCCGGTTGTGTCGATCAGGAGACATTTCACTGGGACTACTGGTACAGACTCAAAGTGAAAATTCCCGACTACTGGAATCAGAAAAATGTCATTTCCAAAATCGGGATCAATGCTGAAAATCTGACTTCCGCAAACAATGTTCCCATTAACGGCTCACGATGGATGGAACAGAAAAGTTTCACCACCGCCAAAAATACCGGCAACTCACTCTGGCTGGGAACATCAAAACTGCGTATCTACGGTGCCGTGGATCTGGCAAGCCACCCTGATTTCGCCAAATACTTTCACCATACAACCCAAACACAAGGAGAAAACAACTAATATGCAGAACATGACCATCTATCTGCAGCTCGACGGCATCAGGGGCGAACGCACCGATGCGGAAGGCAATCTTCTGAGAGCCAAAGCTCCGGAAATCACACGGGGGATCAACGCATGTCTCGAAGTACGCCTGAGAGACGGCTCCGGGAATCCCTGGCAGGAACTGGAACTCTATGACGCCTGGGAGTTCTATGCCGGTGATGATTACGACCCCGCAACGCCGGTGATGCTGGGTGTCACAGAAGGCATCACCGCCGAAAATGACTGTGTCTCCATCCCTGTCAACAGCACCAACACCCCGGAACTTGCCGCTGCTCTGGGCAGTTCGGAACAGATCCGGCTTCACGCGGAACTGCTGGGATTCATCGGAAGAAATGATGCCCCGGCACTGGTCATCCAATTTGAGATCACCGTCCGCAACCGGGTGGCGCTTTCAGGAACTGAAACTCCCGATTCTCTGCCGCAGATCTATCTGACCGCCGGAGCCGTCAAAGCTCTGGTCGCTGAGGAAACAAAAGCGTGCATGCCGCGAATCAATGCCGACGGCAACTGGGAGGTGGCAGGTGTGGATACAAACGTTCCTGTCACCGGCCCCGCAGGAGCTCAGGGCGAAAAAGGCGAAAAAGGCGATCCCGGCGAAAAAGGGGAAAAGGGAGACACAGGTCCCAAAGGCGACCCCATGAAAATCGACGCCACCGGTACAACAGATGAGCTTACTCAGTACGATTCCGAAGCTAAGGGATTTTCATTTCTTGCCACTGACACAGGAATGGTTTACATCAAAGATTCCGATACCGAAGGCGACTGGTCGGAACCTGTGGGATTTCAGGGTCCCGCCGGAAAAGACGGTGTGACTCCTGAACGGGGCAAAGATTACTGGACGGAAGAGGATATTTCCACCATCAAGTCTTATGTTGACGAAGCAATCATCAATGGAGAATGGTAATTATGAGCCTTAAAGAAAAAATGACCGCCCTTGCCGACACCGTCCGTGAAAAGGCGGAACTGACCGGCACCCTCACCATTGATGAGATGACGGCGGCAATAAGTGACCTTGTTGTGAACGGCGTTGAAGTGGATGCAAGAACCTTGACCGTCACCCCCTCAAAGTCTCAGCAGAACTTCAATTCTTCCAGTTTGGGCGAAAATGCTTATTACAGCTCCGTCACAGTCAATGCGATCCCTGCTGAATACATAACGACCGCTGATGCCACTGCTGAGAGCGCAGATATCCTGAGCGGAAAAACCGCTTATATAAACGGCAAAAAAGTCACAGGCAATATGACGAATCATGGTGACGTCGTTGCAAAGTTCAATAACAACAGCGAAAACTTGAACATGGGGAATGGTTTTTTCCGTACCCTTGTTGTAACTCTGACAAAGAAAGAACTTACCATCACCCCTTCTGCCCAAACACAAACATTTGATGTCAGAAGTGACGGGGAAGATGATGTTTTTTATTCTAAAGTCACAGTTGACCCTATTCCTGCTGAATACGTCAAAACCGATGATGCCACCGTGACCGCAGAAAAACTTCTTGAAGGTATTACTGCCTATGGTGCAAATGGCAAGGTGACTGGAACTATCCCGGCGGCTTCTGCTGCCCTTGACGGAAATGTGGTCACAGTATCGAAAGGGTACATCTCAGAAGCGCAGACCTTGACCGTTGGCTATGCCAAAGGTGCAGAAATCTATACGCCCGGAACTTCGGCTGTCACCATCCCGGCAGATACCTACCTGACAGGTGATCAGGTCATTAAAGGCGACGGCAATCTGACTCCTGAAAACATCAAAACAGGTGTCACCATTTTTGATGTGGAGGGCAGTTTCACCAGTGATGCCAACGCAACTGCCTCAGACATCGCAAGCGGCAAAACCGCCTATGTCAATGGTGAAAAGATCGTCGGAACAAAAAAGGCTTCAGGGGGCGTCATCCCTCTCTGGGAAAGATGTGATGCCCGTCTGCTGGGCACTGTTACAGCATCTTCTTTTGTGCAGAATCCTGTACCCGGACGGGATTTTTATGGTGCTATGTACTTTGTGGTTGACGGAAAATTGATCTACAAACACTTCGACAATTATAGTCACCCCCTTATTGTTGACACATCAGCAGAATGGACATGGGCGAAGTGGGCAGACCCCAACGCCGAACATGGACTGGCGATCGCAATCGCCGGAAACTCCTTCTACGTGGTGGAAAGCGTAGATACAGGCAGAGACGGGTCAAGCGCTTCTGAATTTCGGCTCCCATCCATGACGGTAAAGTGTGTCGCTTCAGATTTGCCGGGTCCCATCACAGGAGCTGTTCCCTCATGCTGCTGGGGCAATCATCTATTCTCAATGAATGGCGGACTGTTTATTGCGGACCGTAATCGTTATGCTCATGTCGCATACAAAAGGGAACATGAAGACGATCCCTTTGTATATGTATCTGTCGGTAAACTCCCGCCGGAAGGAGTCAACGGGGTCCCTTCATATTACTTTCTCACATCTTCCGGCGACATCGCCTGTGTGGAGTGGGAAAGCGGGCGTGTCAACATGGATTCAGGCAGAGTGGACTGGGCTGAAAACGAAACATTGGCTGAAGGAAATCCATTTGTCAATTACAGACACATCTATAGTGAATATGCTGAAAACGGCACATACGAGCTTGCCGTAAGAAGCGATGGGAATATGTGGTTCCGGGCGCCGGGTTGGAAAAATACATGGAACAAAGTCTATATAAACGGCGAAGATGTCAAGTTCATTGCAACAAACGAACTCGGTTATTGTGAGGCATATATAAGCGCAGAGACCAGAGAAGATCCCGACACCGGGGAGATAGTGGAGTATTACACTGCCAGTTATTCAGTACAGGCACTGCACATTGACACTCAAGGCAGAGCGTGGCGGTTCAAGTCAGCTTTCTCAGGAAGTTCTTTCACAGGTGTGACAGCTGTGCTTGTTGATGACAGTACCGACTGGCAGTGTGTTCCGCCTTTCATAGAGAAGAATAAAGTGTATCATGTTCAGAAAGGCGGGAAATTATACAGGGCAAAAATATTCAGCGGCGATGATGACATGGAGCTGAATATGGTTGAGGACCCTGTTCAGCCCTCCGGAAAACTTGTTTGCTGTGACAATAGGAGTAACAGCCTGTGGTTCGCTCCTGAAGATGCTGTTATTGATATGTCCCACAGCGGCGGAACATACACCATGTAAGATAAGGAAATGAAATATGTACACGCTCGAAGAAATTGCCGCCTTGCGGCAGAAGTGTGAAACGCTCCATCTTGAGGGGCGTGAGATCCTTGACAACTACAGCGATGCAGAACTGCAGAAGATCTGCAACGGCATCGGGCCCCGGGGCGTGCCCCTTTTTTTGAGAAAGGCGCTGAACCGGCTCCATCCGGCTCTTGAACCGGCAGCATTGATCCACGACGTGGACTTTGAGGAATCCGACGGAACAGAAGAAAATTTCATCCGTGCCAACGACCGCTTTTTTACCAACGGTTCTCTGGGAGCCTTGAATTATGCCTGGTATGATCCGCGCCGTTATGCAGCTCTCTTTCAGGCGTACCGTCTGAGTATGCTCTGCCGCCATTTCGGCATTTTCTGCTGGCATCTGGGAGCACTCCGGAACGGCACCGTCAACAGTGGAAAGGAGTAAAAAAAGTTATGGAACATCTGGATGCACTGGCAAAGATCCTTGCCGTGGCAGGAAGTTTTCTGCTGGGGATGCGCTGGGTGGTGAACCGGATCGAATCCGGTCAGGAAAAACTGCGTAAAGGACAGCAGAAACTGAGAAAGGAGCTTATATCAAAAGTGGACTTTGAAAGCTGCCGTCATTTCCGTTCTCTTGCTCTTCCCTCCCGCCGCAGGGAAAAAAATCTGCAACGGACTGGATAAAAAATCTTCCGGGAAAATCATTGAAGATGGTATAAAACTTCAAGCGGGGAAAATTCCCCGCTCATTTTTTATCGGGAAAATATAGTGTCCCCATATTTTGACCTTTTCCCGGATATTGTCCCTTATATAAGGTATTTTTATTATGCTAAACAGCTGGATAAAATATTGAAAATTAAGAAGTTTTGAAAACTTTTACAAGTGTAAAACTAAAAAAAATGAATTTTTTTTTATAAATCACTTGACATTCCAATGTTTATGAGGTATAATTAAAGTAAAGTCATAAAAAGTTGCTGTTTTTAAGGAATTTAAGACTTGAGAAGGGAAAAATCTCTTCTCAGGAAATATATTGAAAAAAATTTCCGTCCGGCAACGGGTGATGACCGGGAACAGGGGGCAGATTGAAAAATCGATTCCATGGATCCCTTTGTCATTTTCCGTCGGATGGTTTTTTATTCGGTTTCACTGCACAAAGCCGGTTGCCTCGTCAGCGGGTCTGCTTTTCCCTTCCCGGTTGTGTGTTTGAGATACGGATCAGTCAACAAGTTATTCACTAACGGGAGCAGAGCAGATCCAAGAGTATTTAGGAGATCAGGATGAATATTTATGTGGGCAATCTGCCTTACAGCGTCGATCGGGATGAACTGCGCGGCATCTTTGAACAGTATGGTGAAGTGAGCGCCGCCCGCGTGGTCAGCGACCGTGAAACCGGCCGTTCCAAGGGATTCGGATTTGTTGAAATGCCCGACGATGCCCAGGCTCAGGCTGCAATTGAAGCCCTCAACGGCAATGAGATCGGCGGCCGCAAGGCTGTTGTGAACGAAGCCCGTCCCCGGGAAGAGCGTCCTCCCCGCCGCTGACGTGTTAAAGCGTTGAAGAAACCGGTTCAAAATGCCGGTTTCAAAAGAAGTGTGCACTGCATATTTTGAAAATGCAGTGTGCATTTTTTTTTTTGCTTTATCTCTGACCTGATCCGCAGGGAAGAGAGGCTTTTTAAAAAATTTCAGGGCCGCTGTCAACCTTATTTTGAGGTTTTGCAGCGGCCCTTGAGAAAAAGTTCAGAAGACTCTTTTTCAGAACTCAAGCAGATGCAGATATTTTTCCTTCTCAATGGCGTAGAGGAAAAGATAGAGCCGGGGCCCCTTGGTCTTGGAAATCAGAAGCGTGTAGACATTCTGGAAGAATTTGCCCTGGAACTTTTTAAGCTCTTTGTCATCCATCTCTCCGTAAACTTCACGGGGAATGGCATAAAGATACGCCATCAGCTCATCAAGGGTATAGCCCCCTTTGCAGATGTAGTCGTGAAGCAGACGCACAGATTGCTGCTCTTGTGCAGAAAGAGTGTTGAAAAATTCAACATCTTTCTCAGTGCGGAGCGTATTCATGTTCTGGGGTGCACACGCCTCAAGCCAGTAACGCGCCAGCTCAAGCCGGGGCAGGAACTCCTCTTTGGCATAGGGCGTACCGATCTTGGTGAAGACCGTTTCAAGAACATCAGGGTTGAAGTCCACCACAGATCCCAGTGAAACCAGCTGCGCCATGGGAACAGTCTTGATGGGTCTGGCAGGATCCACCACCAGTTCCATGATGTTGTTGATGTATTCATCATCGGTTCCGCGTGTGTAGGCATCGTACATCTTGTCAAACTCAAAGTACTGCCTCAGGATCTCATCGTCAAAGCAGAAGTCAAAGGACTTGGTGGGATCACTCTTGGAGTAGAGCCACAGGATCACCTCAGGCTGATAGAGCTTGAGGAGCGTTTCAGGCGTCAGGTTCAACCCGGTGGAGCCGGACATCTTACCCGTGGCACCCTTGATGCCGATAAATTCATATCCCTGGAACATGGGTGCTTCAAATCCGAAGATCTTTTTGGCGATGACACGGCTGGTCTGATAGCTGCCGCTGGGGGAGGCATGATCCTTGCCGCCGGGTTCAAAGTCCACCTTTTCATAGAGCCAGCGCATGGGCCAGTCGATCTTCCACGCCAGTTTGCAGTTGAAATCGGTGGTGAAGTCAAATTTTCCTGAGTGTCCGCACTTGCAGCTGTAATCAGCTGAAAGGCAATCGTCGGCAATAGCAGTGACTGTTGTGGTATCTCTGCCGCAGACAGGACAGTAGATCCCCACGGGGCAGTACTGTTCCCGTTCCTCGGGGGTGCTTTCCTGAGTACGGAACGAATCAAGGATATCAAAGATCTCTTTACGCTTCTGCAGCGCTTCAATGACATACTTGGAATACTGTCCGGAGCGGTAGCAGCCGGTCTGATAACGGAAATCCACATCAATACCGAACTTTTTCAGAGACTTTTCAAACTCGTTCTGAAAATGTTTGGCATAGTTCTCGCAGCAGCCGAAGGGATCCGGCACATCAGTGTAGGGTTTGCCGATATGGGTTTCAAAACCTTCAGTCACCTTTGCCACGTTGACAGGAACTTTTCTGAGACGGTCAAATTCATCCCATGAAAAGAGCAGTTTGGCTTTTTTGCCCAATTTCTGCAAAGCCTTGCAGACAAAGAAGCTGGTGGCAATATCCCGGAAGTTGCCGATGTGGACGGAACCTGAAGGACTGATACCGGCAGCGCATACATATTCGCTTTTTTCCGGATTGCGCTCAATAAGGTTCCGGGCGATCTTTTCGGACCAATGCATAACTTTTGACTCCGTGTTGAAATTTCAAAATGAGGTAATTTCAAAAGTCATTCAAAAAATGGCAAAGATGTCATTCGCAAAGAGCTGTAAAGGGTAGTTTGAGGCTGCTACCCGCAAGGTAACAGCCGAAAACGCTCCCTTTATCAGATCGAAGCGAGGGCGCTTTGACAATTTTGAGGAGTTTTGAAATTGCCTCTAAATATACATTTTATAATATACACCCGGAATCTGTTTTTATCAAGTCCGCCCATTTGGTGCAAAAAGGAGTTTTCTGCGGAGAACAGGAAGATCCTCCCGCACCGGCGCGTGAAACTTGCGTTTCAAGGCCGAGACACGCCGGGAACAGAAAAGCCCCCTGTACTCCGCAGAAAATCCTTACATTATATATATATGCCGGAAAGGGGGTGATTCTTTCACGGGTTTTGAAAAAAAAACTGTTTTTTATAAAAAAAACTGCCGCAAAAATCCTTTCAGGGGAAATTCGCAGCAGTCTTCTGTTTTTTTTCAGAAAGAGAGCGAGCTTACTTTGCTTCTTCTTCCTTACCGCGGAAGGTGGGGATCTTTTTGATGGTGGTGATCACCTGTTCTGCGGAAATCAGCTTGGTACACTCAAAGTGACGGTCGGTACCCTTGTGGCGGGGGCACCAGAGGAAATCGAAGTGGTCGAAATCCAGTCTCATATCGTTCCAGCAGCTGTGGCAGGTGTGATAATTGATGACCCGGTAGGGGGTTTCAAATTCGTTGGTGGGATGGGTGAATCCGGAAATCATCACCACAGGCACCTTGCAGCACCAGGCAAGCCAGCTCAAGCCGCTTGAAAGTCCCACGAAGAAGTCGGCATCCTTAATGAGATTGATACGCTCCTGAAGAGGGATATCGCCTGTAAAGTCTTCGGCGCCGTAGGGGATGAAGTTCCAGTTGAGTCCGGTGCCGTGGACACTTTCCTTGTCGATACAGAGGACACGGTAGCCGTTTTCTTTCAGAAACTTGACCACGTTGATCCATCCGAAAGGATTGTTCCAGTACTTTGCCTGACTGGAGCTCTGGGCGGCGATACAGACATATTTTTCCTTGATCTGCCGGGGAGCGCTCAGGTTCACCCGGGGAGGAATGTCCGCAGGATCCACACCCAGAATGTAACCTGCTGTACGGTGGAGTCCGATATAACGGAAGTCGATGGGCTGATGATCCACGTCGCCGCGGAAGAAAAGTCCCATGTAGTAGCAGGCATAGGGCCGGTAGTTTTTGGTCTCTTCGGTGGTGATGAAGGTGATATCAGGATACTGTTCCTTGACCACATCAGCGATCCAGGGGGTCATGACGCAGATGACTTTGCAGTTGTGTTTTTTCTGGAACCGCTCCACATAGCTGAACCAGCCGATGCTGTCACCCAGCGTTCCCACAGGCAGCTGGATCATGACCTCTTTGCCGGTGCAATCATAATCGTGGGTAAAAATAGGCTCCTTGCCCCCCTTTTCGTGGATGATAAGGCGGAACTTGATGTAGAACTTTTTCACACTGGTCACATAGGCCCCCGGAACAGTGTCGGCACTGTAAAGGATGATGCCGGTGTCAATGTCACTGAAGGTCACATGATACTCTTTGCCGTTATGGGGAAAAAGAATGCGGATACCGTCATTGAAGTCAAATTTGATCCCCTCTACAGCATCCATAACGGGGATCTGGGGGATCTCGCCGTAGATGCTGGGCTGCTTCTGCTGGGGCTGCTGAGGAGCATTCTGGGGAGCGGCGGCAGGAGCAGCAGCGGGGGCGGGGGCGGGAGTCCCGATATTGATATTGAGATCATTGCTGAGATCGGGATTGACACTGATAGTTGTATTGTCCATAATCTTTATAACGTCCTTGATATTATTTAAAAAAATGTTTAACGGATTTAAGATAGCATTGTTTTGTCTTTATTTCAAGAGTAATTCGCTTAATACTCGAATTTTTCTTTTTTTTTACGCTGCCGGAAAGAAAAAACGCTTTGCATGCCATTTATTTCTGACTGGTACGTTCCACTTCTCCGGTGCGGAGTTTTTCCCGGTATTCCCCCGGAGTCATCCCCTTGCGGTTGCGGAAAAGTCTTGAAAAGTAGAATTGATCCTGAAATCCTGAAGCAAAAGCCGCTTCAGCAACAGTGGCTTCAGGGTTGGATTTCCAGAAGCTCTCTGCCAGATGGAGTCTGTGGTTGATGAGCAGTTCCTTGAACCCTGTGCCGTAGTTCCGTCTGAGAAACTGTGAAATGGAAGAGACACTTTTACCAAGTTTTTTTGCCATGTCGGGCAATTTGATGTCTTCGTGGCCGTGCTGGGAAATATAACGGTCGATATCCAGCCTCAGGCGGTCGCTCTGGAGCACCGCCAGCTCTCTTATACTTATATAGTCCACAAGAGTGCGGAACAATCCGGTGATGGCAGAAAGTTTTTCCTGAGTGAATTTGGGCAGCTGACGGTAAAAGAAGTCAAGAGAGCTGTCTTTGGAAGGCAGTGTATCATCCACCCGGAACTGACCGATCATGAGAAATCCGGCACACTTGCCGTGTATGAAGACCGGCGCCACGATCTCATGGGCACCGGCATGGCAGCGGTAGAGGATCACATCCCGTTTCCGGACAGCTTCCTGCTGTTTGAGAAGATCCATCTCTTTGCACCGTGCAAGTCCCCCAGGACAGGATTGTATATGGCGGCAGAAGTCACTGTTGCACATCTCTTTGCCTCTCCGCATACGGGTTCCGTCAGGACCGAAAAAAGTCACCCGGGCATCAATAAGAGCAGCAAAATCATCAAGAAGAGATTGAACCTCATCGCTGAGGATCAGTTCAAGAGCTGATTTATTCTTTTTACCGGTACACATTTACCACACCCGAAATTGAAGGAAAAAAGATGCTCCCTGTTAAGGAACGATACCTTTGACACCTGTAAAAAATACACCTTGAAACGGGATTTTTCAACTCTTTTCTCTTTTTTTAAGAGACTTTTTCTCAGGTGTCATTTCCGGGCAGCAGCGGAACTCTCCGCTTCCGGGCCATCTTCCGGGATCACCGGTACAAATGCACACTGCCGGAAAAATGAGAGAAGTTTTCAACTTTTTTGCCTTTTTCATTTGCATTTCCCGAAAAAAAAAGTTATATTTTAGTGGAGCATTGTCCCCTGTGTCACGATCAGGCAGAGCCTCAGATCAGGGCACTTGTGAAAATACTCCTGACATCCGGTCGCGTATAGATCGGAGTTGTTTTGAAAAATTCAGGGAATCCTAACTAAAATTAAAGAACGAGGTGTTCACAAAGGTGTTCAAAAGCTGTTAATAACTTTCTAATGAATTGACAACAGTTGAAACTGTTCACATCTGTCAAAAAGAATCATCAGAGTTATCAACAGGCGATTTGAGTTGTAACTCCTTTATGGAAAGTGCGTAAGAAAAACTGTTAACAAAAACGGCAAAGTCTACTACTACTCTTATATATTTAAATTGAAATAAAGTATAAGTAGTATGCAGGGGGTTTTTCATTTTTCTTCCGGGAGTTTTTTCCCGTATCATTGAGAGATCCGCCGGAAAAAAGAGAAAGAACTCTTTTTCATAACGTTTTTCCTGAAGAATATTTCCGTCGTGAAGAGTCAAAAAGGATTTTCTGCAGAACCATTATAATATGTCTTAAAGAAAAACAACAGGAGAAAAAACCCATGAAATTCAAAGTCAACCGCGAAAAACTCAACAAGGCTCTTCAGAAGGTGGGCGGCCTTATCGGCAGCAGCTCCATCATGCCCCTTCTGAACAATGTGCTTTTGAAGGCTGAAGACGGCAAGCTGGAACTGACCACTTCAGATCTTGAACTGCGTATCAACTCCTCCATCGAGGCAGAGATCGAAGTTCCCGGCATCACCACTGCTCCTGCCAAGAAACTTGCCTCTCTCACCGGCAGCATGAACGGCACCGACGTTGAGTTTGAAGTGGATGAAAACGACCACATCAAGATCTCATGCGGCACCGGCAGATACCGTCTGCTGGGTCTGGGCAGTGCCGATTATCCGGCAGAGATCCCCTTTACCGCTCAGCGTGAGATCCAGATCCGCGAAAGTGAATTCAAGCAGCTGACCAACTCCATCATTTACGCTGTGAGCCGCGATGCCTCCCGCAAAGTCCTGACCGGCGTCTTTTTCAACGCTGTCAACGGAAGTCTCACCATGGTCGCCACTGACGGCAAGCGCATGGCGCTTCAGGAAAAGGCTCCTGAAGCCATGACCGGCGAAGACGGTTTTGCCATTGTGCCTCTTAAAGCTGTCACTGAAGCAAGAAAGATGCTTGAAGGCGACGGCACCTTGAAAATCGCCATCGGTGACAAATTCTGCAGCTTTGAGGCTGCCAATTTCAGACTTGTTTCCAAGCTGATCGAGGGGAACTACCCCAACTACCGTTCTGTGGTTCCCTCCAGCTTCGAGCGGATCATCACACTGCCTGTTGAGCCTTTGCTTGCCAAGGTTGAAACAGTCTCTCTGATGCTGCCTGATGCCACCAGTTCAGTGGTGCTGAATTTTTCTGAAAACAAGGTGGTCATCGAGGCTTCAAGCAGCGAGCTTGGCGACGGTACTGACTTTGTTGACGTTGAATTTTCGGGTGAACCCTTTGATGTTTCCTTCAATCCCCAGTTCCTGGTGGATCCTCTGCGGATCACCGGTGCCGAGACCATCAAGTTCAAATTGAACGATCCTCTGAATCCTGTGGCACTTGAGGCTGAAGAGGGCTTCATCAACGTGATCATGCCTATCCGTAAAAAGGCTAATCCTGCTCAGTGATAGAGTATCTTGAACTGGAAAATTTCCGGAATTTCCGGGAACGGAGCTTTCAGTTCAGCTCCGGCAGTGTGGTTCTTTCGGGGCCCAACGGTTCCGGAAAGAGTTCGGTGCTGGAGTCTCTGGGATATTTGAGTATACTGCGCTCCTTCAGAGGGGCAAGATCCAGGGATCTGGTCACTCTGGGGGAGCATGAGTTCCAGTTGAAGTGCCGTTACAGAAGTTCCGGCAGAAAGGGGATCCTGAGCGTCAGGGAAAGCTGTGAAGGGAGGCGGGAACTGCTTATAAGCGGTGCCCGTCCTTTGCGGACAAGCGACTTTATAAAAGAGTTCCGCTGTGTCTCTTTTGTTCCTGAGGACAGGGAGATCGTTTCCGGTGCCTCCGGGTGCCGCAGGCGCTTTTTTGATATGATGATCTCAAGTATAGATCACGGATATTTAAAATCACTTTCAGACTTCAACCGTGCCCTCATGCAGCGGAACAGGGCTTTGAAAAGCAACAAGGCTGAAGTTGCAATGCACTTTGACAGGGAACTTGCCGAAAGGAGCCCTGAGATCGTTTCAAAAAGGATCAGATATGCCCGGATCATCGGCGAAAAGGTCAATGAGCTCCTGAAAGAAAAGGGCAGTTCCTTTGAGATCAGGTATTTGAGTACCGCCTCACTTGAGAGCGATCAGAATCTTTTTCTCATCAGAAAAAACTTTGAAAAGGATAAAGTGCGTAAATGCACCTCATTCGGCCCCCAGCTGGATGAGTTTGAGTTCCGTCTTGACAATAAGATCATGCGTTCCTTCTGTTCCACGGGGCAGAAGGGGATCGTGGCGCTGATGCTGAAACTGGCAGAATTTTCCATCGTCAGGGAAAAGAGTTCAGTTCCTGTGGTGATCCTTGCTGATGATGTGCTTTGTGACCTTGACCGCCGGAATTCCGAGCTTTTTCTTGAAAGGATCCAAAGTGCCGATCAGCGCTTTTTCACCTTTGCAGCGCTCCCCGCATTCGGCGATTTCAAAGAGTATGAAAATATAAAGTTGGAAGAGAAGTGAAGGAAGAATCATGAAAAAATACCGGTATGAGACCTCTCCTGAGGTGTGCAGTTCCGCCATTGAACTTTCTTTGAGCGATGACGGCAGCACTGTTGAAAAAGTCGAGTTTCAGGGGGGATGTCCCGGATCTCTTGCTGCTGTGTCGCTTCTTGCCGCCGGAAAGAGATGTGACGAGGTCATTGAACTCCTTGAAAATGTGAAGTGCGGCAGAAAAGAGACCTCCTGTCCGGCGCAGCTGGCTCTGATGCTTAAAAAGATTAAAAAAATATGAAAAGGTGAGGATCCCATGAAAAAATTATTTTTGATTCTGCTGTTCTTTTGCTCTCTTCTTTCCTTTGCTTCTGCTCCTGCCGGGGGAGGGATCAGGGTGGATATCATCAGTGAACATCTGATCCACGAGGCTTCAGCTGACAAGGGGATCCATATAAGCAGACGCAAGCGCAAAGGCAAACGGCGCAGCGGGGAAAAATTTTTCATCTACGACATCTTTTACTCCCGGGGCAGTTTGAGCGGCAATTGGGAAAAGATGGAGATCCGCTTCACTCCTGAAAAAGATGAGAGAGTTGCTCTCTGGCTCCGGGGCATTTCCCGCGGATCCATGAAAAACTATCCCTTTCTTCACTTTGACGATCTGAAGATCACCGGCGCTCAGGTGAAAAATCCCGACTTTGAAATTCTGAATAAATCAGGCGCTCTCGCCTCATGGGGCGGCGGAAACAAAGAAAATGTGTGGCGCAAGGATCCCAAGTCCGGAAAAATCTGCGCCCGGGTCAGTTACAGCAAGTGTATCTGCCAGAATCTCCAGGTTAAAAAAGGTGTTCCTGTGACCGTCACTTTCTATGTCCGTCAGGAAAAACCCATTGTGATCGACAGGGGCAGGGACGGCATGACCAATATCTATACCGACAACGCCTCAGGCACCCAGGTCCATATCAGCAGCGGCAGACTCACCCTTGTGCCCACCTTTGAGAACTGTTCCTACTATGTGAACCGCAAAAAAAATGAATGGGGCAAAAAGTGCACCCTCAAGGTCCGGTACCGCGAAAAGGGAACAAAGGCGTGGCGGAGCGTCATCGACCCTGTGAATATGGAACGGGAAAAGGCGTGGCGCGGCTCCATCATGCTGCTGAAAGAGGATACTGTTTATGAGTTCTGTGCTGTTGTTTCAGGCGAAGCAAAGGATGAGATAAGAGGGGAGTTCCGCACCCGCAGTTCAAAGTTCAAGGTGGCGGAAACCATTATCATTGACGGAAAGAATTTCAACGGAGTGCTTAAAAATATCAAATCCGGAAAACCTGACGGATATATCCTTTACAAAAGTGCTCCCGGCGTCATCCTCAAGGGCAGAAAGAATGCCGACGGCGGCGTTATTGAATGTAACAATGTTAAATATGTGATCTTTGAGGGATTCACCATTGACGCCAACAGCTCCCGTCACGGATTCAAACTTGTTGATTGTGAAGATGTGGTGATCCGCAACTGCGAGATCTTCAATTTCGGCCGTTGCGACCGGGTCAGGGATATGCAGATGCAGGGCAGATGGACCTATAAAGGCCGCATGACCGGATGGGATGGCGGCATCATTCTTCACGGCGGCAGGCGCCACCTGATCGAAAGATGCTACATCCACACCCCCTGGAGCAGCTCCAACAGCTGGTTTTACAGCCACCCCACAGGTCCTGAGGCGATCTTTATTGACAAGACCAAAGGGGGAACTGTGATCCGCTACAACGACCTTGTGGGCAGCGACGCCCGCCGTTGGAACGATACCATTGAAAGCGCCGGCAACGGCAGCATTGACGGCGGTTTTGGCAGGGATTCCGACATTTACGGCAACCTTTTCGCCTACGCCAACGATGACAGTATTGAAATTGAGGGCGGTGAAATGAATGTGCGGCTCTATTACAACCGTTTCCAGGGCTCCTACTGCGGGGTTTCGACGGGGTGCTGCCGTCTGGGACCTTCTTACCAGTACAGAAATGTTTTCTACCGTATGGGGGATGAAAACAACCGCTGCGGGACCCACTTCAAAAACGGCATGGGCAATCAGGGCGATGGCGCCATTTTCATCATCAACAATACCACCTGGAGTCCTCTGGTCAACGGTGGTTTCGGCAATTTCCACAGCAAAAAACCTGTTTACAATCCTCCTTTGAAGGCTTTCACCAGGAACAATATCCTTCTTTCCGGCGGCTCTTACATCGGTAAAGACTGGGGAGTTTGGAATTGCGATCTTGACAATGATCTCTTTTATGGAGCAGGTAAAGAAAAGGATGATGCCATGAGAGAGTTTCTTAAAAAACGCAGCAGAAAAGCCATTTTTGCCGATCCCTGTTATGTTGATCCGGAAGGAGGCGATCTTACTCTCGCAAAAAATTCCCCCGCCCGGAACAGCGCCGCAAAGGTGCCCGGACTGGAAACAAAACATCTGGGGGCGCTTCAGGATGACGGTCTGGTGATCCCTTACCGTCCTTTTGATGCAAAAACAGACAGAAAGGTCATCAACTTCAACCCCGGAAACAGGAACAAAGTTTTCAACTTCACCTTGAGCACCGGTAATTACAGCGGTAATTTCAAAGTGCACTGCAATGACAGATTTTTCACTGTGACTCCCGCCGCAGGGAAGATCGGGAAAAACAGCAAAGTCACCTTCAGTGTCAGACTCAACTATGATGTTCTTGATAAAGCAAGACTCCACAACGGCATGTGCCTTGTGCGTTTTGATGACGGATTTTCCAGAGAAGTGAGCGTTTACGCCGACTTCAGTGAGGATAAAAAACTTCTTGACGCCGCAGAGAAAAAAGCTATTCCCGTCACAGAACTGAAGTGTAAAAAAGGAGTATGCACCGGCAAAGTGACCATCCCCGCCAAAGGGTGCTACTTCCTCTTTGCCAAAGGGAAGTTCAACGGCTGGGCGCGCTGCACACTGAGTGTGGGTAAGTTCAAGACCCGGAACACCGCACGCTTTATCAGCCGCGCTCCCGGAGTTGCTGTGCTCCGCAACGGACATTTGAGCGGTTATTATCTTTTCCTTGATAAAGGAACCTTTGATGTCCGTTTTACCACGGATATGAAAGGTGCCGTGATCGATAAGTTTTTCTTCACAACAGAACCGGAGTATTTCTTGAAATGAAACACGACAAATTGACAGAACGTGCCAGAGAGATCCTGAAGTCAGAGGCAGTCATCATCAGTGCCGCCGACATCAAAGAGGGGGTCATGGAGCAGGTGCAGCTTTACTTTGAAAGCGAAGGCCAGTCCGTTATGGATGTGGTCAGCAAAGATGATCTTGTCCAGAACTGGCCCGATGCCGGTGCATACGCCTTCAACAGCGACGGCAAATTCAGAAAAGTGACCATGTTTGAGGGAGAAGAGGATATGTTTTTCCGCGTTGACGGTCAGAAGACCGAAAGCGATGATTTCGGCCCCCTCCCCGGCGTCACTTTTCTGGAGGTCCTTGAAGAGATTTCTCAACTCAAAATGTAAAAAAGGAGTGAAAAATGTTGAAACGGATTTTTGTCTTATTGGTGCTGAGTGCTTTCTGCATTCTGAGCGGCGCAGAGTTGTTTGTGGGTCCGGGTCAGAAGTATAAAACCGTCAACGCAGCCGTCAAAGCTGTGAAAGACGGGGATACCGTCACCATCATGCCCGGCAGATATTATGAATCTGTCAACATCGCCAGAAAGCTGAAGAATGTGACCTTCCGGGCACAGATCCCCGGCTCTGTGCTGATCCACGGCGACAAACCCGCTCCGGAGTTCAAACTTGTTCCCGGCTACAAGTTCGTCTACGCTGCCGACTGGAACGATAATGTGACCGCCGTCAACGAAAGAGATAATTTCAAGATCTATTTCCCCGCCGCCAGTGTGGATTATCTGGAGTTCAACTTCGGATACTGGTTCAAAAAAGATGGCAAACTTTACATTTCCACCACCGATGGAAAGGCGCCTGAAACACATGATCTGACTGTTTCTGTCCTCAAAGGGGACGGTTTGAAGTTCAGCGGCGAAAAGTGCGTGGTGGATGGACTTGCTTTCTCAGGATTCTATTCCCATTACAGAACCACCGCCTGGAGCGGCATCAACGGTTGTCAGCTTGCCGGCAGCACCAAAAGCGTGATCCGGAACTGTGCGGCATTTTTCAACGCCAACGGCATCACTCTTTCAGGGGGTACCGATTGCACCATCGACAACTGCGTCGCCTTTGCCAACGGTTCCCAATCCCCCAG
Organism: Lentisphaeria bacterium; assembly: GCA_017507125.1. Classification (GTDB taxonomy): domain Bacteria; phylum Verrucomicrobiota; class Lentisphaeria; order Victivallales; family Victivallaceae; genus UBA1784. The sequence continues at coordinate 8,310 of JAFWBQ010000095.1, read as the reverse complement.
TTCCGGCGGCAACATCATCGGCTGGAGCGGGACCCGGAACACCATTTCAAACTGCCTTTCCAGATATAAACTCTACACCGGCGGCAGCCAGGGGCCCATCGGGATCCGTTTCTACGGCATCATGAATAAATGCCGCATCATCAACTGCCGCTCCTACGGTGAGGATGGTATCAACATCAAAGGCTCCCACGGCGGCAGCTGGGCAAAGGACAACTACTGCGAAAGACACATCAATGTGCTCAACAGCATCAACAATCTTTTCACCAATATCAACGGATACAATCCTAAAGATACCTCTCTTCTCAAGAAGATCAGAAAAGCAGATTGGCATAAACACTTTGCCGACCCTGAGAACCACGACTTCAGACCCATTTCAAAGGTGCAGACCCTTATGCCCGCTTCGGTCAAATCCGGCAGCAGCATCCTTCTGCCTCCCCGGAAATACGCCCCTCTCTCTGTCAAGGCTGACAACGTTTCATTCAAGACCCGCGGCTCCGGGCAGCGCGCCGTCATCAACGGCGGAACCATCACCGGCAAAGGAATTACTCTTGACAATCTCATCATTGCCGCTCCCCTTGTTATCAGAGGTGAAAATATCACTGTCAGCAACTGCGAGATCAATGCCAAATTGAGTGTTGAGGGCAAAAATGTGAAAATCTTCCACAACGCCTTCAAGGTTCAGCCTGTTTTCGGAAAGAGCACCGGGTTCCGCCACAGCAACACCGGCATCAGCGCCAGGGCAGGACTCATTTCACTTGAGGGCAAAGTCACCTTTGACGGATTCCCCGCCGGACCCAACCGGGTGGTGCGCGCTCCCATGAAAAATGAAGTTTCCGGACCTTTTATCCGTTCCGTCACCGACACAACTGTGAATATTGAATGGTGGACAACTCTTTCCAACAGCTCCACCGAACTGCGCTGGGGAACGACTCCCAAGTGCGAGAACAAGGCCGGACAGCCCTTCTCAGGCGGCAACTGGCACTCCCTGAGTCTCACCGGACTCAAACCGGGAACCAAATACTATTTCCGGATCAACAGCCGCACCCCCCTGCGGACACATCACAGCAACGAGGAACTTGCCGCTCTTGATCTGCGTATGAAACGGCGCTATGTAAACGGTCAGGTGAAAGAATTCACCACCGCCGCAGTCAAAAACAAACCCAGAGTCCTCAAAGTCACCGGCAAAACCATCGCCCCCACTTTGAACAAGGCTCTCCCCGGCGATACTGTGCTGATCCCCGGCGGCGTTTACACTGAAACCCTTTATATCCGTTCTGCCAACGTGACCTTGAGAAACGTTCCCGGGGAAGAGGTGGTCATCGACGGAAAGAGAACTCTCATGTCAGGCATCATCGTTGAAAACAAACCCGGAACCGTCATTGACGGTATCACATTCCGTCATCTGGTGGGCGGCGGCGGCGCCGGTATCGTCATCAACGGCGGAAAGGATATCACCGTCAGACGCTGCTTCTATGACGGACGCAGCAGCAGCTATACCCCCATTTTCATTTATGCGAACTCCGTCAAAAATCTGACAGTTGAGCACTCCTTCATCACCCGCGGATTCCACGGAGCTTCTTTCTACCGCTGCCCCGGACTGATGATCCGGAACTGCGTCTGGTTCGACAATCAGATCAACCATATCTATATCCACAACATGCCTGATGAAAAGGTCACTCTCACCCGGAACGTGGTGGCTGACAACATTCCCGGAAAGATCTTCAATCCTCTCATCGGCGTGCTGCACCTTGAGGCTCTGAGCGAAAGCAATAACTGTTACTTCCTGCGTATTGCCAAAGACAAGCGTCTCATGTTTTCCTTCACCTACCGGAACAAAAAACGGGAGGGGGGAAAATTGACATATCCTGAATATGTGAAACTGACCGGCACAAAGGATACAGGCATCTTTGCTTCCCCCGGATTCAAAAAAGTGCCTCAAATGCTGAAGTTCAAGTCACCCTCAGGATCAAAAGAAGAGATAGCGGAACTCGGCAAAAAGTTTTCTGCCGTGGAACTCGAAAGCACAAAAAATGGCTTCACCCCCTGGAACTTCGACGGATTTTTCGTTTCAAATCCCGCTTGTGTGAAACAGAAGATCGGTCCTGACCCCAAACTCTTTGTCAGGGGGGTTGCCAGATAATCACCCAGCCGGTATACTTTTTCCCTGAAAGGGTCCCTCAAAAGACCCTTTCGGGGAAAAAATCGTTAAAGTTTTGAAACAGATCTTGTAAGAAAAGTGTTTTCCGGATCTCATAATATAACAGAAGTACGGCTCGGAAGTTCTTGCAGCTTCCATACCGTAAAGGAAATTTTGATCAGAGCAATATGAGGAACGCAGCGGCTCCTCAAAATCGTCAAAAGGAAAAATTCTCATGATCTTCGCTAAAGTATTCGGATTTATCCTCAAATCTGTATCTCTTGATTCCTGTTGTAAATTTCTGGGATCAGCTGCCATACTTCTGGCAGCCGCTTTTCTTGCATGGCACTTTCTGGTGCCGGGCCGTCCTGATGCGGATCCCAGCCGGAAAAAAATCGCTGACAGAGCCATTCTTAAACTTGCTGATGATCTGCGGCGGCACCGCGGAGATATCAAACATGTGGCGGTGGTGCATTTCAGAAACGACGCCAGCGATTACTTCACTTTGAACCTCCGGGAAAAACTTGCCACTTCAGGCGTCTTTGATGTGGAAGATGCCGCATTTTCGGAAAAGATGAATTATATGTTGAAGCTCCGCAACAAGGGCAGTTTTGACACTGCCGCTGCGGTCAAACACGGCAAAAGTTTGAAGGTTCAGGCGGTGATAACCGGTCATCTGGAGCGCTTTGAATCCATGAAAGGAGGTGCTCTTGTGGTGGGAACGGTGCGTCTTATTTCCATTCCGGAGGGGAAGATCATTGCAGAGATACCTGTCAATGAAAGCAATGTCTCTTCTTTTTTCAACAATGTTTCCGGCACCGCCCCCCGGGGTGCGGAAGGTACGGAGATCGGAGGAACCCCCTGGCACATACGTTTTCTGATCTTCATTTTGGTGATGCTTCTTCTGCCTGTTCTGAGTATTGCCTTTATCCGCTTCATGGTGGCGAAGCGCTCCAACAAATGTAATGTCTTTGTACTGGGCATTTACACGATGGTGGATCTGATCCTTGCCTGGTTCATGTGCGGCGGATTCGTCAGCGGTCTCAGTGTCATCATATTCTTTGCGGCGGCGGTATCAGCATTCATTTACAATGCAAGTATCATGTCTTTTGCCTTGAAACTCGAATCCTGATGCTGGAAAATGTTTAAATTTTTCTTTTCACTGATTCCCCTGATCTGGGCGGGAGTGCGTTTTCCGGATCTCTTTCTGCCCCTGGGGATCTATGTGCTTGTGATCTCACTTTTCACCTTCTGCTCCTATGGGTCGGATAAATTTTTTGCTGTTATGAAGTGGCGCAGGATCCCTGAAGATTTTCTTATCGTTCTGGGCTTTTTCGGGGGAGCTCCCGGTGCCTTTGCGGGAATGAAACTCTTTCATCACAAGACGGCGAAACCATACTTTGACCGGGCTCTTATTACAGCGGTCATACTGCAGAGCGCTGTTGTCTGTGCTGCAGACTTTCTGGGATGAAAAAGAGGGCTGCTGCGGACCTGAATTTTGAGGTTTTTGCAACAGCCCTTTGTATTTTTTCCGGAACAGATCATTTATTACCCTGATCCCGCAGAGCGACACGGCGGATCTTGCCGTTGACGGTCTTGGGCAGTTCGGTCATAAACTCCACGATCCGGGGATATTTGTAAGGGGCAGTATGGGTTTTCACATACTCCTGGATCTCTTTTTTCAGCTCTTCGCTGCCGGCTTTATCTTTGACCAGTACGATGCTTGCCTTGATGACCTTGCCCCGGGTGGCATCCGGAACACCGGTCACGGCACACTCCAGTACATAGGGCAGTTCCATGATGACGCTTTCGACTTCAAAGGGACCGACCCGGTAGCCGGAGGTTTTGATGATATCATCGGCTCTGCCGACATACCAGAAGTAACCGTCTTCATCCATCCACGCCTGATCGCCGGTGTGGTAATAGCCATCATGCCAGACTTTGCGGGTATCCTCCTCATTATCCACATACTGATCAAAGAGTCCCATGGGATGAGGGTGCTGTTGAGCTTTTATGCAGATTTCGCCGGTATCGCCCACAGCGGCCGGTTTACCGTCGGGATCAAGGAGCGCGACTTCATATTGGGGATTGGCTTTACCCATGCTTCCGGGTTTCGGAGCGACATTGGCGAGAGTTGCGATGGAAAGAGCCGTTTCCGTCTGTCCGAAGCCTTCATAGGGGAGAAGTCCGGAGACCCGGGCAAAAGATTCGCTCACTTCCGGGGGCATGGCTTCGCCGGCAGTTGTGACGTGCTGCAAAGTGGAAAAATCATACTGCGTCAAATCCTCTTTCACCAGAAAACGGAAGATCGTCGGCGGAGCACAGAAAGTGGTGATGCCGTACTGCTTGAACATGGGCAGCAGATCTGCCGCATGGAAACGGTCGAAATCATAGGTGAATACTGCTGCTTCGCAGAGCCACTGACCGTAAACTTTGCCCCAGAGAGCTTTACCCCATCCGGTATCGGCAACGGTAAAGTGGATCCCCCGGGGATCCACCTTGTGCCAGTGGCGCGCGGTCATGATATGTCCGATGGGATAAGTGTGGTCGTGTTCCACCATTTTGGGATATCCGGTGGTGCCGGAGCTGAAAAAGATCAACAGCGGATCGGAGGATTTCAAATTTTCCGGTCTGGCAAATTCAGCCGGGAAATTACCATACATGGCATCATAATTCATCCATCCGTCCCGTTCGCCGTTGACCACAAGTTTCCATTTGAGAGAGGGGGTTTTATCCGCGACGGAGTCAACGGCATTGCAAACGCCATCCATGGCGGTACAGACGACACATTTCACCTGCGCCTTGTTTATGCGGTATTCGATGTCATGTCCCAGAAGCTGGACAGGGGCGGGGATGACCACGGCTCCGAGTTTATGCAGAGCGTTCAAAAGGTACCAGAACTGATAATGGCGGCGGACGATAAGCATCACCCGGTCACCTTTGCGGATCCCCAGAGAATAGAACAAATTGGCGGTGCGGGAGGAATTTTCTGAAATGTCACCGAAGGTAAGATCTTTGCATTCTTTTGTATTGGAAATCCAGCGCATGGCGAGTTTGTCCGGATCTTTTTGTGCAAGGTGATCCAGAACATCAAAAGCGAAGTTGAAGTTTTCAGGGACATTGAAATCCACCTTGCAGAGATTTCCCTCTTCATCCCATGTTTCCTTCATATATTTCTGGTAGAGCAATGAGCTGTTTTCCTGTGATGTGTTTTCACTGCGGGAACGTTTTACTGCGAAAGTTTCCGGTTCATTTTCTTCCATATCGGCATGCATTACGATGGAAAGAAATTTGCAGCTTTCACCGTTGATGGCAGTCAGGGCATGTGAAGAACGGCCGTCGAAGTAGATCGTGTCCCCTGTGTTCAACACCTCTTCTTTCTCTTTGAGGAGTATCCGCAGGGACCCCTCCAGGATCAGGATGAACTCCTGTCCGGAGTGGGTGGAGTACTTCAATTCCGGATTTTCGCCTTCAAACGGAGCGGTGATCACAAAGGGTTCACCCACACGGTTTTTCATGTGTATCGCCTGATGCAGATAGGAAAATCCGGGTCTGCGGGCAAGAGAGAAACCCTCCCCGTTCCGGGTGATGGTATAGGTATTGAGATTGGAGTTTTCACCGCTGAGGACAGAAGAGATCTCAATATTGAAAAATTCGGCAAGTTTATAAAAGAATGAAAAGGGAGCTTCTGTGCTTCCATTTTCGTATGAAATGTATTCAGCCGGAGTAATACCAAGAGCAGATGCCATCTCTTCGACTGAATAATTTGCCTCTGTGCGGATTCCGAGGACCCGTGTACCGATTTGTTTGAGATTTTCCATTTTTTTGCCTTTTCTGTTATTTTTTACACGAACAGGCGGGGAGAATCTTCAGGGAGCCGGTTACGACACCCTTCAAGACCACCCGCAAGCTGTGTAATTTGCTGCGTGTGGTCTTAAATAATAATGCTGCTAATTCGGCAGAAGTTGTTAATTCGGGCAAAAGCAATGCTCTCTGCAATAATGATTGCAGAGTTGAAAGAAGCCATTGTTTTGCCTTGTTTCATTGCCAAATCCTGTAGTAGTTTGCATGGAATATTTCACAATATACTTCCGCTTGATGTTTTTGTCAAGGGCTTTGTTCTGAAAAATCAAAAAAAAAGTGAAAAAGTGCGACAGCAGCAAGAAGAAAGTCGGCTTTGAAATCCCTATGACCCGGTACTTCTGCGAATATCAGAAACAGGAGAGTGCCGCCAGCTTTACCACCACTTTTCTGCAAGGTGGAGAAATTGTTGTAAAAGAGGTGATTCAGGCACAAAAAACCGACTTTTCAGTCGGTTATAATCAAAAATGGTGGTGGGAGATGGACCCACTGAACACATTTTGATAACCGCCTGATCTTCTGCATCTTGCAATTATTAAACAACTTACAGATAAAAAACATACTCCACATTGTGGGAATTTTGTGGGGAATTTTTTTCTCTGACGACATTACAAAATAGCACCAATTTGTTACTTTTTCAAGTCAGCCAATATAACCTTTTGTCTCTATCAGTGCGGTTATATATTGGTAAAAAATGCTTTTTCCCTTAAATAAACCACTTTTTCAGGCATAATACCCCGGACGGGATAGTCCCGTTCTGAAAAACATCAATCTAATGGAGGTATTATGCAAACTTACCCGACCAAGTCCGGCAGAACTTATTTCTTTGCCGGACTTCTCTTTGCCCTCATTCTGGGGGCGTGCGGCTACTGGATGCTGCACAAAGAAACGCTCACCGTGGAGAAGGCTGTGCCACGGAAGCCTGACATTGCCGTACTGGATGCCAGAGCCAAGCCCCACTTTAACCTGGCGAAGCAAAACATCCCTGCGGTCGTTGAAGAGCTGACCAGTTACAGCAGCATGGTCAAGTTCTGTTACCTTGCCAGCTGTGACAAACTCTCAGGAGGCAACCGGGTACAGGAGTATCTGACTTCAGTCATCAATGCCCGGATCATTGATCCATGCCGTGAAGGCGCCAAGGTGTACGGCTGTGATGTGAACCCGGCAAGTTTCCAACAGCACATTACCGAACTCAACAGCGATGCTGTCACAGCTTCAGCCTATGCCGCAAGCGGGCTGATGCTTGAAGCGGTCTTTATGAAATCAACTGTAAAGGCGTTCACTTCAGTTCTGGGGGCAATCAGTTCACGCCTTGCTGCTGCCTACGGTACAGGAGCCGCCTGTGCGGTGGCAGATGGTCCATTCCCCATTGGCGACACTATTGCCGTACTGTTGGCAACTGGTGGTACAGCGTGGTGTGCCTACGATCTCTGGCAGGCGAAGTCTCAACTTCATTCAGAGTTGACTACGGTACTGCTGCAATCCATCGGCAACTGCCGTGAGGCAAGCAGAAAGGTGGCTCTGGAATGAAACTTATCCTTGCGGCTATCCTCTCTGCTCTCTCAATCATTGCTTCGGCTGCTCCCCCTCGGGTACATCGCCCTCGGCGGCATCGACCGGTGAAAACCGTTGAAGTCGTCCGTAAAGTTCCGTGGCAGACTGTTGCTGCGGGAGGCGTGGCAGCCGGAACTGTGATTGCTGCCTACAAGATCAGCGACGGCGTGGAAGATGGGCTCAAAACTGTAGCTGAAGAAAAGCCCGAAGCCTTCACCGATTCGTTGTCGGCACTCACCTGGCCGCTCCGTTGGGCGGTCTTGATCGCTCTCCTTTGCTCCGGATACTTCATCTGGCGCAGAATAAAAACATACATCAATACGAAAGGTTATAAAAATGAAGATCACCAAAAATGAATTGTCCCGTGCCCTGAAAGTTCTGGGCAAAGTTGTCTGTCAGACCAGCCCGGTGGAACTGTACCGCTCTATCCGTTTTATTGGCGATGAGTGCGGTATCCGTGCCATGGCAACTGACGGAGTTGAAACCGTGTCGGTCAAACTTGAAGCCTTTGCCGACAGTGCAATCGACTTCTGCCTCCCCTTCAAGGAACTCAAAGAGCAGATCCGCAGCAGTCGCAGTGAGTTCATGGAGCTTGCAGGGAAGTACCTTGCTTTCCCTGAACCAGAGGAACCTGCAGCAGAGGTGGTTCCGGTGGTACTGCCTGCTGACTTTGGCGAACTGCTCTCACAGGCTGCCCCCATCGTTGATCGTGGCAACTACCGGAGGGTACTGCAAGGCATCAATCTTTCCAGTGCCGG
>JAFWBQ010000094.1 GCA_017507125.1 Lentisphaeria bacterium | reverse complement strand
GCCTGCCACACCGGTGAGAAACACATTCTCACCGGCGAGCATCAGCTCCAATGCATTTTTCTGTTCCGCAGAAAGTACTGGTTCTGTTGTTTTTATGTTCATAATTTTTTTACTCCTTTTCAGTTATGGTTCCCTCAGAAAAACGAATTCCCTCCCAGACTAGCCGATCATATGGGGAACGCTGACGTTTTTCCTGTGCATCAGGGAATGTTGCTTTTACGGCCGCATTAAACCTGTCCGCTCCGAATGGCTTGTATCCGTGATCTTCCGTCCATTGGCGGTAAGTCTTATACAGTTCCTGTTTGGGGCAGACCCCCTTTGGAGCTGTGATCACCGCTTCATGTAAAAACGCCGCTTCATGATCACAGGCAAGCCGATGCTTCTCAAGATATTCTGCCGACTTTGGCGGCACTGGGAAGCGGACCATAGTTTCCAGCTTTCTCGCTCCCGCTATCGACCAGTTGAATATGCCGGGCAACTCTGCTTCGAGTTCGTATTTCAGGTTTGGCATTTCCGAATCAGTGTCTCTGAAGCGGCGAGTAAACGGTAAAACAATCAGCCGATCCCACAGCCCGTTGGAGCGGTCAACAAAAGACGGCAATTCATTTGCCAGAAAAACGCACCTTGCCTTTGCCCGCTTCTCTTGCGGGGTATGGTATTTTCGTTCCACCGGAATTACAGCTCCGTCTGTCACCATCTTGAAAATCTTTTCCGCATCCGAAATGTTATATACCTCCGCTGACACCGGTAGCTCCTCTACCAGATTGAGCTTATGCTCAGTCAGTAGATAAGAACTGAAGCGATCGCCAAGATTGGCGAAAGGAAGACAGCACGTCTGGCTTTCGCCAACCAACTTCCGCAGAATGTGCGCCGCAACGCTTTTACCGTCACCGCCTCTGCCGATCAAGAAAAATCCGATGTTTTTGTCAAATTTTCCTGACAGCACGTAGCCGAACATCATTTGCAGTGCCGTGCGGCTATCTTCGTTATCGAAGGTCGTTTGTAAATATCTTTCCCACATTGTGCAAATCGCAGCGGGATCATATGCATACCCCACGCGATCAACTCCGAAGTATTCCGGAGTGTGCGGTTGTAACACCTGTTCATTTCCGGCAATCAATTTTATTATTGATAATACGCCGTTGGAGAAGCAGACCATGTCCGATGCATCTTCACCGTCAGGTAACCAGCAGGGCATTGTTATTCCGGTTAAGCCGCAGAATCCCTTGAGGTTTGCGATGGTGTCGGTGATCAGAGCGGTACTGATCCGCCCTTCTTCATCCACTGACAACTTCTGCAGAAAGCGAGTTATTTGGATGCGCAACTCTTCTTCGGAAAACACCTTCCAAACGCCTCCTTCAAATCGCCACCAGTCACCACCCCAGTATTGCAGCAACGACATGCCATCGCGGGAGTGTTCATGCCAAAACTGTTTCGCAAACTCAGTTACCGGCATGAACGGGCGACCGCCCTTTTGACCATTGACAGAAGAAGTTTCACTCCGACGATCCGACTTTACCAAAAACATCCGCTCAAAAGTATCCCAGTCTTTAGGTCCGAATTCACGGGCAACCAGGTATTGCATATCTTCGCCTCGCTGAACTCCAGGCAACCGGGTAAGACGGCTGGGGTTTTTATTGGCTCGGTCGGCAGGAAACCCTTTCTGCTCCAGAAACGCATACAATTTAGCGATGCGTTCACGGTACAACTTAAAGTCATTTCCAGCATCAATTTTTACGATGATATGCAAGCTTTTTCCGCCAGACCACACGACTGCGAGAACCGGAAGATTCAGCTCTCGGAGCTGCTGCCACTGCTCATCTTGTGAAAGATCATCAGCCTCGACAAGAGCGTGGCGGTAGTCCGTTACTTCAGAGTCAGTGGGGGCTTTCTCCTTTATCTGCTGACTGACAGGAT
>JAFWBQ010000093.1 GCA_017507125.1 Lentisphaeria bacterium | reverse complement strand
CTCATCGGCGAGCCCGGCGTGGGCAAAACCGCCATCGCCGAAGGTCTGGCGCGGCGCATCGTCCGGGGCGATGTGCCCGAAAACTTGAAAAACCGCCAGCTGGTCAGTCTGGATATGGGGGCGCTGATCGCAGGCGCCAAGTTCCGGGGCGAATTTGAGGAGCGTCTCAAAGCGGTCCTCAACGAAGTGGTCAGCGCCGAAGGCAGGATCATCCTCTTTATCGACGAACTCCACACCGTCGTGGGCGCAGGCGCTTCTGAAGGCTCCATGGATGCGGGCAATCTGCTCAAACCCATGCTGGCGCGGGGCGAACTCCACTGCATCGGCGCCACCACTCTTGATGAATACAGAAAATACATTGAGAAAGATGCCGCTCTGGAACGCAGGTTCCAGTCGGTGATGGTCAATCCGCCCACCGTTGAGGATACCATTTCCATCCTCCGGGGACTCAAGGAGCGCTACGAGATCCACCACGGCGTCAAGCTGCGGGACAGCGCCCTTGTGGCGGCGGCGGTCCTTTCTGACAAGTACATCGCCGACAGGTTCCTGCCCGACAAGGCCATTGACCTTGTGGATGAAGCCGCCGCCGCTCTGCGGACCGAAATCGACAGCAGTCCCGGCGAACTGGATGAAAATGAACGGCGCGTCATGCAGCTGGAAATTGAGATCACAGGTCTGAGAAACGAAAAAGATGCCGCCGCCATCAAACGGCGCACCGACCTTGAAAAAGAGGCTGCCGATCTCAAAGAAACGGGCAAGGAGCTCCGCGCCCGTTATGAAAAGGAGAAAAAAGCCATCACCGATCTGCGCCAGTACCGGGAGTCCCTGGATCTGGCAAAGCTCCAACTGGAAAAGGCGGAACGCTCCTACAATCTGGAGGAGGCCGCAAAGCTCCGTCATGGCACCATCCCCGGCATTGAAAAGCAGATCGCCGACGCAGAAGAAGCCATCCGCCTTGAGGGAGCGGCACGGATGCTTAAAGAAGAGGTGGACGAAGAGGATATCGCCGCCATCATCAGCCGCTGGACACGGATCCCCGTTGCCAAACTGGTTCAGAGCGAAAAGGAAAAACTCCTCAATCTTGCCGACAGACTCCACAACCGGGTCATCGGTCAGGATGAGGCTGTGACCGCCGTCTCTGAAGCGGTCCTCCGGGCGCGTGCCGGACTCAACGATCCCAACCGCCCCATTGCAAGTTTCATCTTTCTGGGCCCCACAGGAGTGGGCAAGACTGAATTGGCACGGGCTCTGGCGGAACAGCTCTTTGATGATGAAAGAGCCATGGTCAGGATCGACATGTCGGAGTATATGGAAAAATTCAGCGTTTCCCGTCTGGTGGGGGCGCCTCCCGGATATGTGGGATACGATGAGGGGGGCCAGCTCACTGAAGCCATCCGCCGCCGTCCCTATTCGGTGGTGCTTTTTGATGAGATCGAGAAAGCCCATCCTGATGTCTTCAACATTCTGCTCCAGATCCTTGAAGACGGCATCGTCACCGATTCCCAGGGACGGACGGTCAGCTTCAAGAATGCCATCATCATCATGACCAGCAACATCGGCAGTGCCATGATCCTGAACTCAGGCAAGGCTCCGGAAACTTTGAAGGAGGAGCTGACTCAGGAACTCAGAGCCCACTTCAGACCTGAATTTCTCAACCGCATCGACGAGATACTCACCTTTCATGCTCTGGGCAAAGAGGAGATCCGCAAGATCGTTGATCTGCTTCTTGAAAAGGTCCGGAACCGTCTGGCGGCTCAGGAGATCACCCTTGAAGTTTCAGAAGAGGCGAAAAACTTTATCGGCGACGCCGGATTTGATCCGGACTTCGGCGCCCGCCCCCTGAAAAGGGCAGTGATCCAGCTGATCGAAACGCCTCTTTCAAGGCTCCTCATCGCCAACACGCTTCTGCCGGGGATGAATGTGAAGGTCTCCTGTTCCGACGGAAAACTTGAATTCACCGCAGAGCAGAGATAAAACACACAAAAAAGGCTGCTGCAAAACCTCATAAGGAGGTCGCAGCAGCCCTTTTTTGTCTCTCTTTTTATCAGAGGTGCTTCAGGGGGATCCAGGCGCCGTTCTGTTTGGAACTGCTGACCACGGTCTCAATGAAGTTCATACCTCTGACGCCGGTTTCGGCATCGGGATACATGCTCTGGTAGGGACGGTTTTCCAGCTTTGCAGCGATAGCGGCGGCAAAGTCGGTATAGATATTGGCAAAGGCTTCAATAAAGCCTTCGGGGTGTCCCGCAGGCAGACGGAGCAGACCTTTGACGCTGTCATCCAGTTCCGCCCAGCCGCGGCGGAGCGTCTTCATGGCGGAGTCATTGGTCTTGAGCAGCAGATTCTCAGGCTCCTGCTGTGACCACTCAAGGCACCCCTCAGAGCCGTAGACCCGCAGTTTGAACTGGTTCTCTTCACCGCAGGCGACTTCGCTCAATTCAATGACCCCCTTGGCACCCGTGTCAAAGCGGAGCATGATGGTGGCATCATCATCCAGTTCGCGTCCTTCCACAAAGGTGGCAAGGTCGGCAGAAAGTTCAGAGATCTTCATGCCGGTGGTGAACTCGATGAGCTGCTCGGCATGGGTTCCGATGTCGCCCACGCAAGCGGCGGCGCCGGACATGCTGGACTTGACACGCCAGGTGGCCTGTTTGCCTGCATTGGGGGCGGCGAGCCATCCCAGATCGTAGGTTGCCACGATCTTGCGGAGTTCGCCCAGCACGCCGTCGGCGATCATTTTACGCATCTGCCGCACCATGGGATAGGCGGAGTAGTTGTGCATCAGGGCGAAAAGGAGACCGGTCTCCTGAACTTTGGCGCGGAGTTTCAGCGCTTCATCCAGAGAGAGAGTCATGGGTTTTTCGCAGAGCACATGGAACCCGTGTTCCAGCGCCGCCATGGCAATGGGGAAATGGGTGGAGTTGGGGGTGGTGACCGCCACAAAGTCCATTCTTTCGCCCTCAGGGAGCGCCGCCTCTTTCACGAACATCTCTTCGTAAGTGGCGTAGCACTTTTCCACCGGGATGAAAAGTTCATCCGCCATGGTGGCATTGGCTTCAGGATTGGTGCAGAAAGAACCGCAAACCAGTTCGATTTTCCCGTCAAGACGGGAGGCAGCCCGGTGGACGGCGCCGATAAAAGCGCCGGGTCCGCCGCCGACCATACCCATTCTGATCTTGCGTTTCATATTCTCTGTCATCCTTTCAGCATGGCGTTGAGGACATAGTAGTTCAGCTCTTCATAGTCGCGCTCAGCGATCATCTGATCCATGAGTTTGTCATCCAGAGAGCGTGAGATCTCAAGGAGCTTCATAAAGATGCGGCGGCTGTATTCCAGATGCTTCATATCCACACCGGATTTCTGGGTACGCATGACTTTGACGTCAAGACCGACCCACTCGCCGTTGTTGCCGAAGCCGTGACGGTCAAGGACGCGAACCTGATTGAGAGCGCGGCGGGGATCCACGGCGCCGAAGGTGAGATCCTGGTCAAACTTCAGACTGTTCTGGTCGTTGAGGTGGACGCTCCACAGTTTCTTGTGTGCCAGAGCAAAACCCATTTCGTCGGAGGGTGAAAGGTTGGCAAGAAGTGCATGAGCGGTTTCGATCAGGCATCCCACGCGCTCAGGAGCGTTGGTCATAAGTCCCATGGCGATGGCGTGACCGATGGTGGGGATGTAGGTGTGATCCATGGGTTCGTTGGGCTTGGACTCGATCATCACGCGGATGTTCTTGTCATAGTCCAGCATCATCTGGAGCGCATCGGCAATGCGTTCAGTGGCGACCACAGGGTCTTTGGCCTCGCGGATATAGGTACCTTCGCGGGCGAGCCACAGCACGATGTTACGGGTTCCCAGGGCATTGGCGATATCAATGGTGCGTTTGGTGCGCTCAAGGGCGTATTCCCGGCATTTGGGGCAGTTGTTGGTGTATCCGCCGTCAATGGTTTCGGGGGCGAACCACATACGGGGAGCCACAAATTCGGCGGTCAGACCGTGGTCATCAAGAACCTTCTTCAGTTCAGCGGCTTCTTTGATGATCTGATCGGGAGTCAGATTTGCCATGTTGGGCACAGCATCGTCATCGTGGAACTGGATGCCGTCAAAGCCCATCTTCTTGTAGGACTCCAGCTTTTTGTTGAAAGGAATGGTATTGCGGACTTCAGGACCGAAAGGATCAGCGCCCTCATGGATGTTCCACGGACCGAATGAAAAACGGAATGTTCCCTGCATGGTATTGGCTCCTTTTTGAGTTGTTCTTCTTAAATTGACATTTTTTACGGAACTTTTCAAATATACCTCTTGCAATGTCAAAAAACCTTCATTATATTATGAATTGATAGCACAATCTTACGATTTGAGGAATCTTTATGCAAACCATCGTTGCCAACCGTTCAGATTTCTTTCCCGAAAACGGCTGCCCCATCGCGCTGAGAACGATCCAGGGGGATCATCACAGCCAGCATGAAGGTGATTTGACCGACGTCCGCCACACCCATGACTTTTCAGAGCTTATCATCATCACCGCAGGGGGCGGCGAACACTGGATCGACGGCGAAACCTACCCCGTCCGGGCGGGGGATATCTTTCTCATCCAGGGCAACACGGAGCACTACTTTGAGAAAAGGTACAAACTGGGGATGTTCAACATCATGTTTGACGACTCCTGTTTCAAAGAGCATCTGCGCTCTCTGCGGAGTCTCCCCGGATTCAACGCCTTTTTCCTTTTTGAACCCACCTACCGCCGCAGTCACAAATTCAGAAGCCGTCTCCATATTTCCCCTGAGACCATGCGTCCCCTGATGACTCTGCTGCAGAGTATGGCAGAGGAGTCCTCACAGGAACGCCCCGGCAGGGATCTGCTGCTCCTTGCCAAAGCTCTGGAAATATTTGTATTCATTTCAAGACAGTACACCGGGGAACACAACCCCATGGTCAACACCCTTTTCCGGTTGGGGGATGTGATCAGCGTGCTCGAAAACAACTACACCGAACACTGGACCATTTCGCGGATCTCACGCATCGCCTCCATGGCGCCCAGCACTCTGCTGCCGGTCTTCCGCAGGGTAACGGGTTACTCCCCCATCGACTATCTGATCCGCGTCCGCCTTGAGAAGGGGGCGGAACTGCTGCTCCAAACGGTGCTGCCTGTTTCCGAAGTCGCCCAGAAGTGCGGATTTACTGACTCCAACTACTTTTCCCGGCAGTTCCGCAAGCGCTACAATCTGTCGCCCAAAGAGTACCGGGAAGGAAGAAACTGCAAGTAATGATCTTTTGATAACAGGAGATATGAAAATGAACAATATTGAACTTGTCCACTTTGTCGAATGGAAAAAAATCCCGGATGAAGCCTGTGAAAAAACTATGAACGATCTCGTTTCATGGGGCGTCACCCGGATCGTTGCCCACCCCTGCTGGGGCATGAAAGATGAAGCAGCTCCGGGATTCTTTGACAACTGCAGAGCCCTTTTGAAAAAGTATGCTCTTGAAACCCCTGCCTGCCACGCCTACTGGGGCGCTGCCAATGATATTTCCCCGGAGGAGGAAAGTGCCCTTGAAGAGCTCCTTCCCCGGCACAAAAGTTTCCTTGAAAAACTTTCTGCCCTTGGTGTCAAAACCTACACCATGCATATCGCCATGAAGCAAGATGGTTCCACCCGGTGGAACACAATAGAAAAGGCTCTTGAATATCTGCTTCCGGAGGCACAGAAAAACAAAATCATCCTCGCACTGGAAAACGGAAGCGAAAATTGCGCCGCCCAGAAAGAGCTTGCCGCCTTCGTCACTTCTTTTGCCAATCCCTTTCTGGGGGTGTGTTATGACACCGGACACGCCCACTGCTACGGCGACAGAGAGTGGAAAAGAACGCTTGACATCCTTGCGCCCCACATCGTCACCTGCCATCTGCACGATAATTCAGGCACTTTTGATGACCACAATCCGCCGGGGGGCGGAACCATCAACTGGGCAGAGATGAGCGCGGCGCTGAAAGCGCTCCCACGGCTGCTCCACGCCGAAACGGAGTCCGGCGACTGGAGTCAGGACTCCTGGAACAAGTTCCGCGATATGTGGTACTGAGCAGCAAAGTGCGGATTGCTCACCACAGCGAACTCATATCGTATATGATGCGAGTGGTGGTGCTGCTGCTGCCGCTTCTGCTGCTGCTTCTGCTCCGGGGAAGACGCCACTCCGGGGAACCCGGGGTGATTTTGCTTTGAGTGCGCGCCTTTTCCTGATTTCTGGAAAAGTCATGCTGTTTTTCCGTCACACTTTTCAGACGCAAGCACAAGGCATCAGCGATCTCTTTGACCGACACCCATTGCCCCTCAACGAAGTAATATCCTTTTTTCCGGTTGCCAGTCATTTTTTCAGCAGCTTCCCGGAAAAGCTTCATTCGGTATGCCTCTTTGATGGCGGAAAAATCCCGGATGAACTCCTCTCTGAACTCCATCTTTACCCGTTCATTTTCGACGGGGTCAAAATATTTACGGTCACGTTTGCGGATCCAGGCGACCCGGATCTCCTGATGATCGACCACATAAACTGTTCCATTGTCACGGACTTCCCGGACGACGCCTTCCACATTCTGCGGAACTCCCCCCCGGTAATAATGGATGACCACACGATCCCCTTTTTTCCTCAGCGGAAACTTTGCTTCAGCCTCCTTCAAAGCACGTACTGCAATATCGGCAGAATTTTTGCAGGGATAAAACGCAGCGGCTTTCCGCCGGATCATCTCTTTCTCAGCCTCAGAAAGTTCCGTTCTGGGTGAAGTAGGCTCAAAGATTCTGAACTCCCGCTTCAGTTTCTGAGCGATATTCTGCCCGATCCGGGCATCATGGACACTGTCATAAATCTGCCAGGAAGCAGGTTTGACAGGATTTTTCACCCGCCGGAACTCATTTTTAACCACAGTCCAAATCTTGTCCACCGCCCGCCGGTCACTATCGGCAAAAAGCAGCGAAGCCATACAAAGCATCAACAAAGTCAAATATACTTTTTTCATAGAAACCTCAATAAAAAACCTGAATATAATTTAACACTTCACCGGCATTTTTTCAATAGTCTCTATCATAAATCGTTCAACATTGGCTTCTGCGTCACATGCTGACCTTTCTGTTCAGGGTCACGGGTTTATTTTTCATCTGCCGCACACTCTTGCTGTTAAGGCAAAAAAAAGGGCGCTGCACTTTTGAGTTCTGCAGCGCCTCTTCAGTTGTTTTCTGTCAGGCAGATTTATTACTTGTTCTCAGCGATGGCCTGAGCGGCGCATTTTCTGATGAGTTCAGCGCCGGGGTCTTTGTATTCCAGTTTGAGGTCGGTAATTTTGGCATCAAAGAGGAACATATACCAGACACATGCCTGAAGATATTTGCCTTTGTCGTTCAGGTGGATGCAATCGTTGGAAAGAACCTTCTTTGAGGGATCCTTGCGGTCTTTGCGCCAAGAGACTTTGCCCACCACGTCGCCGCCTGAGATGTCAATAACATTGGGATAGACCAGCTTTTTCAAATCCGCTTTTTTGTACTTCACACTCTTGACGGGAAGTTTTTCACGGAAAAGCTGCACAGCATTCCCCACAGGGATCATACGCAGTTTGTGTTTTTTGGCAAGCTCCGTGTAGTTTGCTTTGACCATCTCGTGCATCTGCTGACGGGTTCCGGGGGTGTGTCCCTTTTTGCTGAACCAGCCATGGTTGGCGCTGTACGCCCAGGTTTCATGGACCACGATCTCAGCCTGGGGAGCAAGTTCTTTCACAAAAGCCATGAGCTTTTTGGCAAGTTCATGAGTCTTTTCTTTATAGGGGCTGTGGGGACTTCCCTGCTGAATGCTGATGATATCCCATTTGTCCGCCTTGATCATAACAGAAAGTTTCTCTTTCCGGGACTTCTCTCCTGTGACCACGAAGGTGTAGGGTTTGAAGTCGGGGCGGGTCTTTTCAGCATCAATGTTGCGGCAATGGCGCTCAAGGGTGCATCCGCCGATGTAGGCGTTGGCAAGTTTCAGTTTGTGGGTCTTTCCCGCTTCAACCATCTTTGGCAGATAGGCGAAGATACTGTTTGAAAAACTGTTGCCGATCATCAGCACTTTCAGCTCTTTGGCGCTGAGAGAAAGAACTCCACAGCAAGCCAGAGCGATCAATAGGATCTTTTTCATTTTGCTTTTTCCTTATTTTTTGTATTGTTTGAGAGCCTCTTCAGCACACTTGAGCATGAGAGGCTGGTTTCTCGCCTGTTTAAGGTTCATTCTGATACCGCTTGCGGCTTCGTCAAAGAGGAACATATACCAGACACAAGCCTGAAGAAAAGCGCCTTCCTGACTCAGATGGGCGCGGTCATTATAAACATGTTTATCGCTCTTTTTGAGCCAAGTAAGTTTGCCGACAGGGTCGCCGCCGGTAAGGTCGGGCAGCTTGTCAGTGCGCTTCAGGGCCTTGAGCTGCGCCTCTGTATATTTGACCTCCTTCACAGGGAGCGCCTTGCGGTAGAGCTGCACGGCGGTTCCCACAGGGATGATACGCAGTTTATGGGTTTTGGCAAGTTCGTTGTAGTTTTCCACCAGTCCGTTATACATCTGCTCCTGAGTCAGGGGAGATTTTTTGTTGTGGAATTTGGGATTGTCCTGACGGTACGCCCAGGTCTGGTGAATAACGATCTCAGCCTGAGGAGCAAGTTTTCTGATGTAGGCGATGAGTTTGGCGGCGTACTCCCGGGTCATCTCCTTTTTAAAACTCTGGTGGCTCACCTGCTGGATGGTGATGATGTCCCATTTGCGGTATTTGATGGCTTCGGTCATGCTGCTCTTACGCGCCTTTTCGCCGGTAAAGGTGAAAGTATAGGATTTGAATTGGGGATCTTTCTGCTCCTTGTCGATATTATTGCAATGTTTCATCAAAGCACATCCGCCGATGGAGGCGCTCCCCAGAATAAGTTTGTGTTTCTTTGCGGACTCCGTCACTTTGGGAAGATACACTTTCACACTGTTAGAGAAACTGTTGCCGATCATCAGCACTTTCAGCTCTTTGGCTGAAACACCGGCGATAGAGCTCAGCACCGCCGCCAATATCAGAAATTTTTTCATTGTTTGACCTTTCTTTATTTAAGGGTTGGAATATCAGAATTTGAAAACCGCGCCGATCTTTTTTCCCAGAAGCAGAGCTCCGGCGCAGAGGGTGGCGCCCAGGAAGAACATAGCCCAGACACCGAAAGCGCTGGCGGCGCCGGTGCCGTAACCTAAAATCTGGGAGAGTTCATAGAGCGCCTTGGTAATGGGGAAGAACTCCTGTTTCTGGGCGAGGATCAGAGAATCCGACACCTCAAGCATGGAAAAGCTGAAAGCGAAAAGTCCCCCCACGATGAGGTTTGCCGTCACCAGGGGCAAAGTGACTTTCACAAGAGTCCTGAAAGGGCCCGCGCCGAAGTTCCGGGCGGCATTTTCCAGCTCCTCCGGGGTCTGCTCCAATCCGGAGGAAACCGCCCGCACCACATAGGGGATCCGCCGCACAGCGTAGGCGATGCTCAAAAGCCACACCGGATTATTCACCGGGTCAAAAAGGAGCGATGCCCATGAAAATTTCACCGACATTCCCAGAAATCCGAAGGCAAAGACCACTCCCGGTACCGCCAGAGGCAGCATGGCAAGCAGATCGGCAATGCCGCTGCCTTTGAGGCGCCAGCGCACGGCGGCAAGGGCAACGAGAAGTCCTGCGGCACAGGCGATGAACATGGCAAGAAGAGAATACTTCAAACTGTTGGCGATAGAAGGCAGCACCAGAGCGTTGGAAAGTGCCAGCTGAAAATTTTCAAAGGTGAAATTTTCCGGCAGCACCGTGCCGCTGTAACGGGTTGAAAAAGCACAGCAGATCAGAGCGATGTGAGGCAGTCCGGCAAGAAAGGTCACAACTCCGAAAGCTGTTCCGGGGAGGAACTTGCGCCACGAGTGCAGAGTTGTACTGCCGGCATTGACGATCCCCTTGCCACCGGAAGCCGCCGGAGACCCTTTCAGAGCCATTTTTGCAATAAGATAAAGGAGCGCCGACACTGCCAGCATAATGACCACCAGCGCATAGGGGATCGGATTGCTTTCAAGTTCAGTAAGTCCGTTGAAAACCTGCACCGCCGTGGTGCGGGTGAATCCGAACATGAGAGGAGTTCCCAGTTCCGTAAAGCTCCAGATCAGAGTGATGGAGCATCCGGCAAGGATCCCGGAACGCATGAGGGGCAGACGCACCTTGAGGAAACGCTGCCAGGGCGATGCCCCCAGATTGGCGGCGGCTTCAGTCATGGCAGGATCAATGTTCCCCAGCGCCGTCACCAGATTGAGGTAGCAGATGGGAAAAAGGTGGAGCGCTTCAATGAAACAGACTGCCCAGAAAACGCCGCTGCCGCTGAGAAAATCCACAGGGGCGAACCCCAGATGTCCCAGAAGTGCGTTGAGGACACCGTGATAACCCAGCAGCTGTTTGAACCCCAATGCCCCCACAAAAGGAGGCAGCACCATGGGGATCAGCAAGGCGGTGTTGGCAAAACTCCTGCCGGGAAAATCGTAGCGGTCATAAAGGAGCGCCAGTCCCAGAGAGATGACAAAAACCATTCCCGTCGTACAGACAGCGATGGCGAAGCTGTTCCAGAGCCCCTCCACATAAATACGGTTGCGGAAAAGTTCGGCGATGAGCTGCAAATCGCATCCCACCCCCAGCACCGTGCCAATGGGCAAAAGCAGGAAGACGCCGAGAAAAAGGAGTACTCCCCCCAGAAGCAGATAGCGTAAAAAAGTCTGTGATCTCATATATTTTATTTCCTTTCACATCCCCAGCAAAGCGAGACGTTCAGCTTCTTTGTAGTTGGCTCTTGCCTGATCGCTCCACTTTCTCAGGGTGGCGCTGACCTCAGCGGCAGAACGTTCCGGCGTGACCCTGAGAAGCGCCTTTGCCTTGTCGGCCTCTTTGTAGTCAAAGGGAAGAGCGTTAAATTTTTCCATGGCACGGGGAACTTTGCCGGGGCCTCCGGCGCGTATGATGGCGGCATAGGCGCTTTTAAGCTCCTGATGGGGTTCCAGGACAATGGTTCTGAGCAGCACCCGGATCAGGGAATAGTATCTTCCGGTCCACCGGGGACGGTAAACGAAATCGGCGCCTGAAGCGTAGGGATCGTAGTCAGAGATAAAAAAGTTTTTCTGCACTTCAGGCGTGTAAAGATCCTTGCGGATGGGGGGACGGTTGATACCGTTTTTTCCGGGACCGCCGGGTGTCCCCGGTTTCAGGCAGTGGAGCAGCTGTCCCTCCCGTGAAAGCAGAAAAGCGATGAAGGCCTTTGCCGCCCGGGGATTGGGAGCCCCGCGAAGCATCTGCACCGGATCTGCAGAAACAGCCGTGCCGCCTTTAGGCGTCACATAAACACACCGGGGTTCCCCGTAGACTTTTTTGCTCCAGAGCATTTCACTGATGCCGTAGGTGTCGATGGCGGTACCGGCGGCAGCCTCGCCTGAAGCCACATCCCTGACCACTTGACTTGCGGATTCTGAAATACTCCGTGCATTGGCAAAGATCTTTTTCAAAAGAGCCAAGCCGTCATACCATCCTTTTGCCGGATCATTTGCCTTTGCCATACACTGCTGGATCATGATCTCGTAACACTTGTTGGCAGAGCCGGATTTGGTGGGATCTGCCACCGAAAGGGTGTTGAAGTAGCGGGGATCCCCCAGTTCATCCCACCGTTGAGGCGGCGAAAATCCCTTCATCTCATCCAGACGCCGGGTGTTGTAAAGGATCCCGAAGGTGGAAAGGACAACGCCGTAATATTTCCCCTCAGGACTGTACAGTCTGTCACCGCCGAAAGTGGGCGGGATGTGCTTCAGACATTCGGGGAACTCCTGAGCGATGCGCGCATCAACGGCATATCCCCGTGCGGCAGTCTGTTCATGGTTGAAAACGCCGCCGCCGGCAAAAATATCGATACCGATCCCTACATCTGAGTCAAGAAATCTTTTCCGGGCGGCCTTCTGTTCCGGAGTACGGCAGGCGCGGGCATCAGTGAATGAGGTACGGATCGCTTCGTTCCATCTGCCCCACTCAGGATGTTCCTCATAGCGGCGGCGGAACTCCGACTCGTACCGGTCGGCGATGTAGCGGATTATATCACTTGTGCCTCCGGGATTGCGGAAATCCAGTTTGATATCTTTGTTGTACTTCTGCTTGTACCAGAGGGCAAAGGCTCTCTGATATTCGTCGCGGATTGATTTGTTGTGGGCGGTGATGATGACAAGAGTTTCACATTCATCGCCGCCGGCGAGAAGTTTCTCTGCCTCCTGCCGGGGCGCCAGCAGAAAGGGGAGCGCCAGCAGACACGCCAGAAAAAGAAGTACAAAAAAGAGAGGCTTATTTTTCATTGCCGGACTCCGGAGCTGGGATCAGAAAGGCTTCATCGTAGTCAAGGAAATACTCTTTGCCGATGCTCCTGACGGGAGCCCCCAGTTCCCGCACCAGCACTTTACCCGTACCGGGGAGCTCAAAGAGCCATTCGCAGCTGTCGCCGAAAAAAGAGCGTTCCAGAAGACGGGCACGGAGTTTTCCCTGTTCCTCAGAAATCTTCAACCGCTCGGGGCGGATCCCTCCGCCGCAGGGGAGCAGATTCACATCCCCGAGAAAACGGGCGGTAAAGCCGTCGGCAGGGTGATTATAGATCTCATCAGGAGTTCCGATCTGAGCAAGTTTCCCATTGTGCATGACTCCTGCCCGGTCTGCCATGCTGAGAGCTTCGCGGCGGTCGTGAGTGACATAAAGGGTGGTCAGTTTTCTTTCGGTGCAGATGCGCTTGATCTCTCTTCTCATGGTGTCGCGTAAATTGGCGTCCAGATTGGAAAGGGGCTCATCCAACAGCAGAACAGCGGGTTCCACTGCCAGTGCGCGGGCCAGAGCGACCCGCTGCTGCTGACCGCCGGAAAGCTGAGTCACGGCGCTGTGGATAAATTTTTCCATCTGGACCTGTTCCAGGGATCCCATGACTCTTTTTTCGATCTCCTTCCGGGGAACTTTATCCATACGCAACCCGAAAGCCACATTTTCAAAGACATTCAGATGGGGCCAGAGGGCATAATTCTGAAACACCATGGCGGCGCGCCGTTTTTCAGGGGGAAGCGAGATGATATCCCTGCCGTCAAAAAAGATGGAGCCGCTGTCAGCGGAAACAAGACCGGCAAGAATACGCAGCAATGTGGACTTTCCGCATCCGGAAGGTCCCAGCAAAAAGACAAGTTCGCCCTGATTTATATGCAGATCCACACCGTCAAGGACCTTGACGGTGCCGTCATAACTTTTGGTAAGTTTTTCAATTGAGACTTCAGCCATGATTCGCTCCTGTCCTGTATGGAAAAAATGAAAAGAAAGGATCTGGGTTCTGAGATTTTTTCAGACAATGTACCGGGAGTGTAAAAAACTCTTTTTGCGGCACTTCACAGAAAGATCCGATCAAAATTTCTTAAAAGAGTAAAAAAACGCCGGAAATTTTCTTCCGGCGTATTCGCTTCATTCAACATTTCCCGGCAATTACTTTGCCATGGGGAGTCCGGGGATGTGCTCGTAAACCCGGATCTTGTGCTCAAAATCCAAATAGTGAACCGTTGTCAGCACACCGGCAGCGGCAACGAAAAGCAGTGTTGCCACAGCGATACACAGATAGAAAAGCGAAGGCTTATCCCCGGTCTCATCTTCCACCAGGATCCCCATGGGGGCTTCTCCATCTTCTCCGCTCTCTTCAGCACTGACAGCTCCTGCCTTTTTGCTGGGAGCGAGAGCGATTTCATCATCAGAGGGGATCTTTGCCTCCTTGGATCCCTCATCTCCATCTGCGGCCGATTCCGGCGCAGAGGCTTTGGGAGCTGCCGTAGGGGGCTTGGGTGTTGCCGTGGGCGGCTTGGGAGCTGCCGTGGGCGGCTTGGGAGCTGCCGTAGGGGGCTTGGGAGCTGCCGTAGGGGGCTTGGGAGCTGCCGTGGGCTGCTTGGGTGAAGGAGGCAGTGTGGGCGGTTCCGGAACTTCCACAGGGGGCTTGACTGCTGCTGTGGGAGGCGTATCCACTTTGGGCACTCCAGGGGCGACAGCGGGTTTGGCTCCGGCGGCAGGAGCCGCTGGGATCGCAGGAGCGACAGCGGGTTTGGCTCCGGCGGCAGGAGCCGCAGGGATCGCAGGAGCGACAGCGGGTTTGGCTCCGGCGGCAGGAGCCGCAGGGATCGCAGGAGCGACAGCGGGTTTGACTCCGGCGGCAGGAGCCGCTGGGATCGCAGGGGCGACAGCGGGTTTGGCTCCGGCGGCAGGGGCCGCAGGGATCGCAGGGGCGACAGCGGGTTTGGCTCCGGCGGCAGGAGCCGGAGGCGGCGCCAACTTGACCGTTGCCTTGGCATCGCTGCCCGGGCGCACTGCCCCGGGACTCACAGGAGTGGGGGTCAGCCGGGGCGGACGCTTCATTTTGACCGTCTGATCATCATCATCAGCAGCATTGTCATCAAGTTTGATTTCGCCGGGGGCAGCCGCCTGACGGGGGACAGCACGGGTCTGATCCTCAACTTCGACCTTGGGGGCGGCAACTGCAGGACGCACCACAGCACGGGTCTGATCCTCGACTTCGACCTTGGGGGCGGCAACTGCAGAAGCAGGAACGGGATTCACCGGAGCCGCAACTGCAGGCGCAGGGACAACAGGAGCAGGTGCCTTGACTCCACCGGGAACGACCGGGGGTCTGGGGGCGGCAGGGGCAGCATTGACAGGCGGCACCTGAGCCGCAGGACGCAAGATCACAGTCTTGCGGGTCTGAGTATCTTCAGAACCCAGATTGAGCTTGGGCCCGGCACTGCCGCCGGGAGCCATGGGTTTCAGCTTCAGAGTCTTGCGGGTCTGAGTATCGTCAAGAATCTCAAGATTTCCAGTATCAGTATCACGGCTGGTCAAAGGATCACTGACGGGGAAGTCCTGAGTGATAGGGGCTGCAGAACGGAGTTTTACAGTCTTCCGGGTTCTGGTATCCTGAGCATCAACTGCTGACGGGAGTTTGTTTTCTTCTGACATAAAAGTTTATCCTTTCCGGCTTATTGGGCTTGTTCCGCTTCAGTAGTATCACTGCTTTCAGCAGGAACAAGCTGAGCCAAACGTTGGGGGACATCACGGTAATTTTCCATACTTGCTTTCACTTTGGTGTAGCAATCCACCGCTTCGGCGGTGTTTCCGGCAAGTTCAAAAGCGTTGCCGAGATAGTAGAGAGCCTCCCGCTTGTATTTATCCATGCGGTACATCTCTTTGATGGCGGACTGAAGATGATCTATAGCAAGGGCACTATCGTTGAAGTGGATGGCACAGCGCCCCAGATAGACCATACAGGCGCGCCGTTTTTGAGCAAAATCAGAGGTTTTGGTAAATATTTCCTTTGCCTGTTCGATTTCCCCGATCTCAAAGTAAAGTTCGCCCAGATCGAACTGCAGCTGGGCGTCATTGGGGAATTTCATGGCACGGTTGTAGATGTGATCGGCGCGGTACTGGGCAGCTTCGGCGCGCAAAGCAGCCGCCTGTTCGCTGTTTCCGGCGCTTTCAGCACGCTGAGCCTGATCTTCAAGGCTGGAGCAGTGAGCTTTTTCCATTTGTTTGTCGAGGACAGGATCATCCACGCCCAGTTTCCGGGCGACTGTTTCATATTCCCGGAACGCATCCTCGTACCGGGCGGCGACCATGTAGGCGTCAGCAAGTTTGCGTCTGATATCGACGGAGTCATTTTTGGCAAGGTCGGCATTGAACTTTTTGATAAGCATTTCCGCCTGAGCCGCATCGTGGATCGTACCTTCGAGCATCTGCTGAATGACGGCGTCGCCGGAGTCTTTTGCTTTATCCTGAGTGGTTCCGCCCTCTTCCCAGCGCCCCCGTTCCAGAGTGGCGAGGGCCATAGCTGAGCGCATCTCCTCTTTGGCGGCAATATCGTTGGGTGAAGCCGCCACCATTTTCTGATGGATACGCAATGCCTCACCCGCCTGATTGTTCCGCTGCATCGCTTCGGCAAGAGGTTTCAGGACCACAGAATTGGAGGGGTGAAGGATGCGGATGGTATTGAGTGCCGAAACAGTTCCCCAGGGGGCGTCAGCAAAATTTGAAGCCAATACCAGAGTCCAGAGTATCAGAGGATTGTCCACACACATGGCAAGGGGGCCTTCGCACATGGCCATAGCGGTAACAGGGTTGATCAGCGCCATAACAGCCGCAACAGGGGCAATAAAGAGAGAAACGATCAATCCCCCCAGCTTGGCAAAAAAGCTCTTTTTCTTGTGCCATGCGATCTCATACTCTCTGATGCGCTCAAAGAGCTGAGGCACCTCCGGATTTGCTTTGATAACGGGAAGAAGTATTTCCACAGCAGCGGCATAATCGCCTTTTTCGGCGAGTTTCCCTGCCCGGTTGTAGCTTTCCCGGACGTATATTTTTGCTTTACTGAAAGTCTTTCGTTCCATGATCTCTATGTATTCCTGATTGATTCAACAAGTTAAGATACACGCAAACAGCACATTTGTCAAGTACTTATATCAAAAAACAGCACTTTTTCCACAATTTTTCACACATCTTCTGCGAAAGATGCTTCTCACTGTTTATACATAACAGGGAAGGTTCCCCGCACAGGGCTTCCCGTGGGGAACTCCAGGGGGGGGAGACGGTCGGTAAATCCCCAGCGGCGGCTGAAGGGCCAGAAGATGAACCAGCTGCGCCCTACAAGGTTCCGGCGGGGGACAGCACCGAAAAAGCGGCTGTCCAGACTGAATGCGGAGTTGTCCCCCAGCATGAAGTAGTGGTCACGGGGAATGACATAATCCTCTTCCGCGCCGAAAAGCCGGTACTCACCCATTGAGCTCAAGTGCCCCTGATAGCCCCCTTTGCCGGAGTAAAGTTTCCCGGTCCGGGGGGCGAGCTGCTGGATCTTCACAAACTCCTCTGCCCCTGCCGGCTTTACATAGAGCTGATCCTCTTTCAGCCGCACGGTATCACCGGGCAGTGCCACAAGACGTTTTACATAATAGAAGCCGGATGATGCGCTCAAAGGTTCCCCGCCCACCTTCAGACCGTCAGTGGTAAAGATCATCACTTCGCCCCGCTGAGGCTCCTTGAGATAGATGGAAAAGCGTTCCACAAAGAGGTGATCGCCCAGAGAGAGGAATCCGTCACATCTGACCTCTCCGGCGCGGCACTGAAGCCCCTCTTCAAGTCCGGAGTACTCCACCACTTTCTGAGGTCCCCCGGGAAGGGAGCAGATCCTGCCGCCGACAGAAAATATAACGCTGTCAGAGAAAAACGAATTGTTGTATTTGAGGAAATTCACCTCCCCATCCTCCTTTACCTCAAGACGGGCACGTCTGGCGGAAAAAAGGGCATAATTGAGAAAACCCGGCAGATTTTTCCCAAGAGGGGTGGACTCCATAAAGTGGATCCCATAGAGCGTGGGCTGCATGGAGCCTGTGGGGATCTTGAAGGGTTGAAAAAACAATCCTCTGATGCCGAAAGCCACGGCGCCCACAACGATGAGAAGATCCAGAAGATTTCTGATCCAGCTGTAGGGTGGGACAATGGCATTCATCTTCTCTTCGGCAGCGGCGGCGGCGCTTTTCAGCTCCCTGGGATCGGAGGCGGCAAACTCAGCGATGAGAGCATCAAACTGCTGCCGTTTTTCAGGAGTAAGCAAATCATCTTCTGCATGGCGGCGCGCTTTGAACTCACCGAGCAGTTTGCGTTTTTTACGTTTGGCAAAGAATATGAACATAATTTTTACTTGAATCCGTTGAATATGCTTCAAATGACGATCTCGACCCATAATATATCACAAAAAGGCGGATATTGCAATTTTTTATTTGCCTCACACCTCATTTGCCGGCACCTGTTCCGGCGATGCGGTCCAGAAAAGCCGCTGCCGCCAGAGGAGATGCGACAAGCTGTGCCGCCATTTGCCGGATCGCTCCGATCGAGGGATCATCGAGATGACGCTGAATGATCTCACAGGCTTTCTCAACAGTAAACTCCCCGTCACTGACCATCTCTGCACTCCGGGACTCCACACAGAAGCGGGCGTTGTCTGTCTGGTGATCCTCGGCGGCGTAAGGATATGGGATCAGCACCGCATTTTTACCGAAAAGCAGCAGTTCCGCCACAGCTGAACCGCCGGAACGTGAAAAGACCAGATCGGCACTGCCGAGACAGAAATCCATGCGGTTGGAACTTTCAAGCAGAAGCAGCGGAAATCCGGCATCTTCATAAAGGCGGGCAGTTTCCTCAAGTTTGCCCTTCCCCGTCAGGTGGATCACCTGAAAACGCCCCGCTCCCAGGCTTTTCAATGCGGGGGGCAGAACGCTGTTGATGGTGGCAGCACCCTGACTGCCGCCGAAAATGAGTATGGTATAGAGCTCCGGCCGCAGTTTGGAGCCGTAAAGCCTGTTCAATCCCCCCACCGCTCTTTTTTTGGGGATGTTTCTCGCCGCTTCAAGCTCGGGACGCAGAGGCATCCCGATGCAGAAGAGCTCACAGTAACAGCACTCTCCGTTGACAGCCGGGAAGGCGGTCCCCATACATTCAGCGATACGGCTCAGAAACCTGTTGGCCTTGCCGATGCGGGCATTGCCGTCATGGAGATAAATGGGCACCCGGAGCCCCCATGCCGCCACTGCCGCCGGAGCAGAGGCAAAAGATCCCATAAGGATGATGTGATCCGGACGCCGGAAAAGAAAGAGAAAGAAACATCTGATGAATCCCCCCGCAAGGCCCCATAGAAATTGAAGGATCCTCAGAGGATTTTTTCCGGGGCTGGGCATACGGGGCAGCACTGCGGCATCAATGCCGTATTCCGCCGCCTGTCTGCTCTGGGGCAATGAGTTGACTCCTGAAAGCAGCAGACGCACGTCTGCTTTTCTTCTTTTAAGTTCCCTGGCAAGGCTCAGTCCGGGAAAAAAATGTCCTCCGGTTCCGCCGCAGCTGATATAAACACGTTCTTTCACTGTTTCTTTCTCCTGAATTTGTTCCTGACCGACTCCAGAAAAGCATCGCTGTATCCCGGCCGGAGCGTTTCCATCGCCACCGACAGCAGCAGCGCCACGGCGATGAGGGAACTGATAACATTACTGCCCCCGTAACTGATAAAAGGAGCGGGCATACCTTTGGTGGGAGCACTGCCTGAGATCACCGCCAGATTGATGGTCGCCTGCAGCTGGATCGCCATGGCCAGTCCGAATGCCAGGAGCATTCCCAGTTTGGAACGCGCCCCGATGGCGATACGCACCGCAAAAAATCCCCACAGCAGATAGAGCAGTATCACCAGCCAGATGGTGACCAGTCCCAACTCCTCCCCCACCACGGCAAGGATGAAATCCGTGTGCTGTTCAGGGAGGTAACTTGTCTTGAGGCGGCTTTTCCCGAAGCCCAGCCCCAGCCATCCGCCGGAGCCCAGAGCCATAAGGGAACGTATGAGCTGATATCCTTCACCCAATTGATCCCGGGCCGGATCAAAGATGATCATGACCCGCGAAAGACGTTCCGGATTGACCATGATCTGCCAGGCAAAATAGGCGATTGCTACGGCAGCTCCCAGAAGAGCGTAGCGCATATAAAGTCCCCCTGCCACCATAATGGTTCCGGCAGTGGCAAGAACAAGGAGACATGTCCCCATATCCTTCCCTGCCCAGATAAGACCGCAGGTGACAATGATATAGAAGCACAGAGGGATCAGTCCGTTCGCATGGCGGAGCCGGGAAAAAAAGCGGGAAAAATAGGTACAGTATCCTGCGACAAAGAGACAGACCGCTATTTTTGTCAGTTCCGAGGGCTGTATGGAAATATCTCCAAGCATAGGCAGAGAGAACCTGATCCACCGGCGGGCGCCGTTGACGGAATCAAAAAACAAAGCCGCAACCAACAGCCCCCAACAGAGCAGCAGCAGCAGTCCCCGGCAGCGGCAGATGCGCTGGTATCCCACGGCAAAGAGAGCTGCGCCGCAGGAAAGCCCGGCAAAGATCCAGATGAGCTGTTTCTTAAAAAAACTGATCCCGCTGGTGGTAAAACTTGCCGAATAGAGCATGGTCAGCCCGAAAGAGAGCAGCAGTATGGTGACGACCACCAGTCCGAGAGCGCTGACGGCACTGTCGGGGAGTTTTTCTTCCGCGCCCGCCAGCGGGACGGCAGGGGTATCAGAGTGGAGACGCAGGGGCATGGTCACACACCTTAACCGATAACAGTTTCAGTACCGCTTGAGATCTTCTCAAGTTTCAGCTCTTCTGCCAGCTGAAGGGCATCAGCATCATCAAAGACTTTGCGGGGAGAAAGTTCGATCTTCACATTTTCCTCCACAGTGACGCCTGCGGCGCGGAGACGGCGCAGATCTCTGGCGATGAGCATTTCCCGGCAGCTTTCCACGGAGTCGACTCCGGTGGGGTTCTTGGTGGGGGCGAACATTTCGGCGCGGTCGCCCTCAAGAACAAGAGTTTTTCCCGCCAGCGCCAGAGCGTCAAAGATGAAGGACTCAAGTTTCACACCGTTGGGCGCTTCAGGTTTGGGATCGCTGATGGTGGGGATCTTTTTATCCGCCCGGTGCCAGGGAAGCTCCAGTTTTCCGGCGGCGGTAAGTTTTTCCACAAAGGCGCGACTGATCACATGGATGGCGGGACTGCCTGAGATAAAGCGCAGAGAACCGTCCGGATTCCGGGATTCAGCCAGTTCGGCGGGCAGATCACTGTATTCGATGATCTCAAGATGACCGCCGGTGACGCAGAAGTTCCCCAGTTTCTCAAAGGGATTGGTCTTGGCAAGCATAATGGCACTCATATCCGCCTTTTCGAGGGCGTGCATACCAATAAAAAGAGGATTGACCACCGGCACGAGGGGGTTGTCCACCTGGAAATAAGAGATGTATTCCACGCCGTCCTTTTTCATCTGCTCCAGGGCGCCGGATTTTCTGAGGGCAAGGAGCGTGCCGCCGTGTCCGTCAGGAGAAAGGGCGAGGGAGTCGGGGGAACTCAGCAGCAGTTTGCCGTCATAGCCGATGGCAGGCATGGTGCCCTGAGTGAAGAAAAAAACCTGATCCGCCCGGAGTCCCAGATAATTTCTCTCTTTGAAAAAGGTTTCAGTGGCATCCCGGTTGAGGGCGCTGGTCATCACATACCAACGGATGGGAGCGCCGAACTTTTCTTCGGCGCGGGCAATGCCTTGGGCGAAATATTCAAAAAGGGTGCGTCCGGAAAGGGGGCCGATGGGATAGGTCCCCTTGGGGGCGTCAAAACCCAGACGGGTCCCCTGACCGCCGGCAACGGTGAGGCAGGCGGCTTTACCGGATCTGAGGATCTCAGCGCCCAGAGCTTCGGCCTGAACTTTTTTCTCTTCCTCACCTTTGTTCCGGGGAACGAGAGGAAAATAGGGGGCGGGCTGAAGATCTTCAGGGATGGTCATGGGGATCTTGTTGATCACATAACGCTCAATGAGCGCAGGGAGAGAGTCCCAGTCGATGGCTGCAAGCTGTTCTGCCAAATGAGGGGAAGAAGCGTATTCAAGAAGGTGTGCCTGCCCCGCCTTTTCGATGGCGGTACGGAGTTCCGGAGCGAGATTCATTATTTTTTTCCTTATCTTGAGTTGTTGTTTTTCTTATAATATGACCCGCATCAAAAGAATTTTCAAGGTGCTTTCGATGATTTTTTCCACCTTCTTTTCAATTTGACTTGAATAGAAGGCTCCTTTGTGTTAAATTATATAGCGTAATAATGTATTGTAATCAACAAAAGGGCCTTTTCTTATGAAATATGAAGCCGTGATCGGTTTGGAAGTTCACGTTCAAGTCAGAACCAGAAGCAAGATGTTCTGCTCATGCGCCAATGTCTACGGCGCGGAACCCAATACGCTTGTGTGTCCTGTGTGCCTGGGGTATCCCGGTGCGCTGCCCGTCCCCAACCATGAGGCGATCCGCGCTGCCGTCCGCGCCGGACTTCTGACCGGATGCTCCATCGCCAAATACAGCAAGTTTGACCGCAAGAGCTACTTCTACCCCGATCTTGCCAAGGATTACCAGATCTCACAGTTTGATCTGCCTTTCTGCGTCAAGGGCAAACTCCACCTCTCAGGCACCGGATTTTCCGGCGCTGAGATCCCCCCTCACGAGGTGGGCATCACCCGTATCCATCTGGAAGAAGACCCCGCCAAACTGACCCATTTCGGAGCCATCAGCGGTGCCGACTTCAACCGTTCCGGCGTTCCTCTGCTTGAGATCGTGGGGGAACCCGATCTGCGTTCCGCTGACGAAGCCTACGCCTATCTGACCAAACTCAAAGAGATCATGCGCTACGGCGGTATCAGCGACTGCGACATGGAAAAAGGTCAGATGCGCTGCGATGTGAACATCTCTCTGCGCCCTGTGGGCACCGAAAAGTTCGGAACCCGCGTGGAGCTGAAGAACCTGAACAGTTTCCGCGCCGTCCACCGTGCCATTGAGTACGAAATCGACCGCCAGACCGAAGAACTCAACGCCGGAAGAGAACTCCATCAGGAGACCCGGGGCTGGGATGATGAAGCCGGTGAAAGCACTGTGCTGCGCTCCAAAGAGTCTGCCCACGACTACCGCTATTTCCCCGATCCCGACCTGCTGCCTGTGACCCTGAGCGATGAGGAAATCGAAGAGATCAGAAAGACGCTCCCCGAAATGCCCGACGCCATGCGCGAAAGGTTCCAGAAAGAGTATCAGCTCACCGCCTATGACGCCGATGTCATCGTCGCCGACCGTGACATTGCCCCCTGGTTCGACAAAGCCGCCGCAAAGGCAAAGAATCCCAAACTGGTGGCAAACTGGCTGATTTCTGAACTGATGCGCGAACTTGCCAACGCCAAAATCACCATCGACGAATGCAAGATCACTCCTGAAAACCTCGCCGCCCTCACCGACATCATCGGCGGCGGCACCATCAGCGGCAAACAGGGCAAAGAGGTTTTTGCTGAAATGTTTGCTTCAGGGGAAGCCCCCGCAAAGATCGTGGAAGCCAAAGGCATGTCTCAGGTCAGCGACTCCGGCGCCATTGCCGGATTCGTTGCCGAAGCCATTGCCGCCAACCCCAAACCCGCAGAAGAGTTCAAGGCGGGCAACGGCAAGGCGCTGCAGTTCCTTGTGGGGCAGGTGATGAAGATCAGCCGGGGCAAAGCCAACCCCCAGATGGCTGTGGCAGAACTCAAGAAACAGCTCCAGTAACTGAAGGAAGCGCCTTTTTATGAGTGTGGAGATCACATCAACGCCGGTGATCGTACTTTCTAAAACACCCTACCGGGAGTCCTCTCTCATCGTGGTGGGGATCTCCCCGGATTACGGCAGGATCTCTCTGATGTGCAGCGGCGCCCGGAAGATCAGCGGCACCAGTTATGTGACAGTAGATTTGTTCCGGGAGCTCTCTGTGGAGTTCACTGAAAGCAGATCCACTCTTAAAAACGCCAGGGAAATAGAGATTTTATCGACCAATGACAAACTGCCGGAGTATCCTGCCCATTTCCGTCTGGCAGGGAAGATGGCGGCTTTTCTTCTTGCCAACATCAAAGATGATCTCCCCCTGCCCTACACATACGACTCTTTCAGCTCGGTGCTTTCCCACTTGAGCTGTTCCACTCCTGAGGAGCAGCGCTGGACGCCTGTCCAGTGTGCAGTTGTCCTCAAGACGGCCTTTCTCTGCGAAAACGGACTTCTGCCCCAGAGCAGCGATGAGAGAAGTGCCGATTTTCTGGAAAATGTGGTGGCAGCAGGCATTGACAACAGTGCTCTGCCCAAATGTCCCGCCGATTACTGGGCAAAGCTCAACGAGTGGCTGGGGAATGTAATAGATATCAACGGATTGAGGAAACAATGAGACTCTTTGCACTTTTTACCATTTTCCTTCTGCTGGCCGCCGCAGGATGCTCCCCGAGATATGTGGATGTCAGAGGCGAAAAGTTTGAAATGATCAGCGAAAGCGAAGAAAAAGAGCTGATCGAACATGCCCGTCTTTCCATGAAAACCATCGCCCGGAAACTGCCTCCCCAGGATATGAAGGTCATTGAGACCCAGGCGCCTGAGGTACGTTTCATTTACGCCGGCGACCGTTACGGCAGAGCTGTCGTACGCTGGCAGTTTCCCCGCTATGAAGCCGGGGTGGATTATGAAGGACAGTTGATGACCAAATATATGATATCAACAGTTTTTACCAGGGAAAAACTGCCTGAAGTAGTAGACTTCAGACGGCGAACACCCCGGCGTCGTGCCCTTCCCGGAAAAACAGGAAGGTAGAGGTAATTTCAAAAGTCATTCAAAAAATGGCAAAGATGTCATTCGCAAAGAGCTGTAAAGGGTAGTTTGATCCGGCGTCGCCAAGGCTATGCCGTGACAAGGGTTGCTGCCTGCAAGGTAACAGGCGCTTGTCCCGCCG